>WRGY01000126.1 GCA_009786925.1 Defluviitaleaceae bacterium
TAATGACAAATCTGTCATCACCCTCTATCCTTTGCACTATTTCGAACGGCTCCGCCATGGGGGATGGCATGAGCCGTATGCCTCCCGCACCCACGATGCGCATTTCTCCAAACATCTCGCCAAAACTTTCTGTGTATCGCATGTGAAACACATCCGTAAGCCCTGCCGCTCCCGATATGTTGCCCATGAGTTCTCGCTCGGCTTCGCTCCTTATATAACTGCTCACCATCACGTTAAATAAGAAATAAACAACAAGAAAACTCGTAAAAATCACACCTGTGCAGTTTAGCACCAGTTTTTTTGTAAAGCTGTTCATATTTTCACCTCAACTATACGAAAACCATGTCCCCAGACTGTTTCTATGGAGACTACACTCCCTGCTTCTTTTAGCTTTTTGCGCAGGCGTTTTACTGCCGCGTCTGTGGCTCGGGTCTCTACCGCGTTGTCGTAACCCCAAATTTTGTTAAGTAGCTCATCGCGTGATACGGCTTTGTCTTGATTTTCCAGTAAATATGTCAATAGACTAAACTCTGTGTTTGTGAGGGGTAGTTCGTTTCCATTTACATATGCCATGAATTTTTCCGGATAAATAGTCAAATCGGCCAGGGTGACTGCCTCTGCTTGCTTTTCTGTGTCCATTTCTACCCTGCGAAACATCGCCTTTACACGCATGATTAGCTTTACGGGGTTAAATGGCTTTGTAAAATAGTCGTCGCTACCCAGAGAAATACCCGAGATGTAATCCTCGTCCGTATCGCGAGCGGTTAACATTATGATGGGTACTTTTGAAATCGCTCGCAGTTTTGTACATATAATAAGCCCGCTACTGCCGGGCATCATGATGTCCAGGATGACCAAGTCGCAGACATTCTGTTGAAAAGCCTGATACAGCAAATCGCCGTTTTCGAAAGATTTTACGTGATAACCTTCCTTCTCCAAAAATGAATGGATTAAATGGCGAATGTTTTTTTCGTCCTCGGCTATATAAATTAGTTTGCTCATCTCGACCCTCCCTATTTTAATTATATCATGCTCATGGGTCGGATTAGTTATTGTCCCAATTTTGTTCCAAATTATTGCTGATTTTGTCTCGTTTTGATTTGTAAACTAAGCCCATCAAATAATCGGAGGGATAAAAAAATGAAATTTTTAATGCTTGCAATTGTAATGGTGGTTTTTGCCGCTTGTGGTGAAAACGAGGGCAACGGCACACCCACTGCGTCGCCGGCTATGGGGAGGTATGTTGAGGTTGACATCACCCCACCAAATGCAGAGGGGAGACTCATTAATCTCATAACACAGGATGATGTATTATTGGTTTTTGATGAAGGCTTGCGTACACGTTTCGAAAGCAATGACATGGGTGTATCGTGGACACAGTCTTTGGGTCCCGGCCATGATAACGACCGTTTTGAGACGGTGTTTAATGCAGGGATTTTGCCTGATGGCAGGTTGCTTGTGTATTTGCAGGGTGAAGGTATTGTGTCAGTAGAGCAAGACGGAACGACAGCACATTTTCCGATTTCTTCAATAGACGAAGGTATAGCCGACGGAGAAGAGTTTAATGTTTCGCTATTTCATGTGCTGGATGATGAACGGATAATGCTTGTGTACGGCATAGATTGGATTGCGAGGATTATGCGTGAAAACCAAGCCGAAGAAGAAGGCGGTGAACGCGCCGAAGGTGGCGAACGCACTACAAATGTACGTGTAGGCGGACGTTTTGGCGGCGGTGGCGGCGGAATGGGACTCGGAATGTCAGGCATCACAACCGCTATATACTCTCTGATAACAGGACAACAGACCGAGCTTGTTTCCTATGACGAATTTTTTAGAATAAATCCCATGGGTGCAAATACCTACGGAGATATTTTTGCAATAGAAAATCATAATCTTGTGAGGCATGAATCAAATGGAGATGTTGATATTTTGCTGCATGGCACAGCGTTTGCCTTCGGTGCGCCGACAGTGATTAACTCATCTGTACAGCCAATCGCAGATGGATTTATTGTAAATGTGATGCACACGGGGCTGTTTAAATATATCTGGGATGCTGATGCCTATGTAGACCCCGCACAAACCATCACAATATGGTCGCTGGAAGATAGCCCGTTTGTACGTGCCGCCATTACGGAGGTTTGGCGCAACAACCCCAATGCAGAAATCATATATGAAATAGCACTCGGTGATACAGGTGTTTCTGCCGCAGATGCTGTGCGCACACTTAACACGCGGCTTTTGAGCGGGCGCGGACCGGATATCCTCATATTGGACGGCACACCGATAGACAGCTATGTAGAGCGCGGTATGCTACTCGATATTTTTGACAGTGTAGATACAAGCGGAGTGTATCAAAGTATTCTTACACCTTTTACAAATAACGGTCAAATGAATGTAATTCCTACACAGTTCCTAATCCCTGTGCTGATGGGTGCGCAAGAAAATTTATACAAAACCCCTACCCTTTCGGCATTGGTACAGGCGGTGGTGGAGGGCAACCCATTACCCTCCATAGAGGATGGTAGGATGCTGGGTGGCATACCTGAAGAAGAGCGTGCAAAAATCGCATTTAACGACCTTGCGGAACTCTTTGACATCATGTGGCAAGCAAATGCCGCGGCTTTTATCTCTGACAATCAGCTCAACAGTGATGTGCTATATGATTTTCTCTATGCAATAGAAGCAATCCGCAATAAATATGAACTGCCACAGCGAGACGAGATGATGGCGGGGGGCGTGTTTATGGCAGTGAGTGCAAGTGGCGGCGGACGTACAAATCCCATAGGCGGCTCAATCATGAGATATGTAATGCAAAGCACAAATATTGCTGCTTTTGAGGCAAGTAACCTGATGCTGTTGGCTTCGTTTATGGGGCGTGACGGCTCGGAGATTATGCCCTTCCCGGGGATGGTACAAGGAGCGTGGACACCTTCTGCAATCGTGGGCATTTCGGCGGATACCGCTGTTGCTGATTTCGCAATCGAATTTGTAAACACCATGCTCTCGCCAAATGTGCAAAACATAAACCACGGTGTAGGCCTGCCGGTAACACGCGACGCAATGCAGTGGCAAATCGCACAAATCAACGAGCAAATGGAAGAGTTTAATCTGTCGCCCTTTACACTCAATATGGACGCTCTAATCGCACAACTCCAAACCCCTGCCCTACCCGAAACAACCCTACGAGAAATGGTATGGAATACAGTAGAACGCCTAGATAGTATAGAAGGAGCTGTACAGGAGATTGAACAAAACATTAGGAATTATCTGGCGGAACGTTCGTAAGGTTGAATATATATTATTCTTGGCTCCGAGTTTTTTAGGGATTACGATATTCTTTCTTCTACCATTTTTGGATACGGTGAGACGGAGCTTTTATGATGTACGCGGCGTGAATTTTATCGGGTGGGAAAGCTACATTTCTGTGGTTAATAATGCGGCTTTCCGCCTGGCCGCGACCAATACCGCAAGGTTTGTCGCAATATGCATCCCACTCTTGGTGGTCATCAGCCTTGTCACTGCATTGCTTGTACGAGCAATAAAACCATATGGCGGGATTTTTAAAACCAGTTTTTTGTTGCCCATGGCGGTGCCTGTAGCGAGCATTGTACTTTTGTGGCAGGTGGTTTTTGGCGGGTTTATGCGGTCGGATACAGCATTTTGGGTGTTAGTTTTTACCTATCTCTGGAAAAACACGGGCTACAATATGATTTTGTGGCTTGCGGGGCTGGACAGTATTTCTGACACACTCTACGAAGCCGCAAATGTAGACGGCGCAAGCAGAATGCAAAGCTTTAGATATATCACCTTGCCCTGTTTGTTGCCTACATTCGGGATTGTCTCGATTTTGTCGCTTTTATACAGCTTTAGGGTCTTTAGAGAAGCCTATCTGGTTGCGGGTGCCTATCCACATGACTCCATGTATCTTTTGCAACATCTGTTTAATAACTGGTTCCAAAACCTGGATATTAGCAGACTAAGTGCCGCGGCTACTATGATGGCGGCAGTACTGCTGGTGATTATCATATTGATGCGGGGATTTTTTGATGATAAAGAAGATTAATTTATGCTTTGTTCCATTGGTTGCCCTTGGGCTTTTGGTATGGTGGGTAATCTGGTTTATGGTAATGGGGAGCCTCATGTCATTGGAAGAACTAAACGCTACCATCGGCCCCGCCCTCGTTGGTGATGGTGGGCAGGTTGTGTGGACGATTTTACCTACATGGCCTACCCTACAGCCGCTCGTAGAGCTTTTGCTTGATACACCACAGTTTTTTGTGATGTTTTGGAATACATTTCGCTTAGTGATTCCTTCTGTGCTGGGGCAGTTAGTAATAGGCGCACCTGCGGCATGGGCATTGAGCCGTTTCCGTTTTAGAGGACGCAAAATACTTACTACGGTGTACATCGCGCTTATGCTCATGCCTTTTCAGGTGACTATGGTGCCTAACTTTTTGGTACTCGACCGCATGGGGCTAATCGACAATGTTTTTGCCGTGATTCTACCATTTGCGTTTTCGGCATTTCCCGTATTTATCATGGTCAAAGGGTTTGATGCAGTGCCGAGGGCATTACTCGAAGCGGCATCCATAGATGGCGCGGGGGCTTTTAGGACATTTTGGAGCGTGGGTTTGCCTCTTGGTACACCCAGTATTTTGGCGGCTATGGTACTTGGATTCTTGGAAGTCTGGGGCGCAATCGAACAACCGATGACGTTTTTGGGCGACCCGACGACATGGCCACTGTCTCTGTTTTTGCCGCAAATCGTAGCAGAGGAGCTTGGGTTGGCAATGGTCGCTTCTTTACTTATGCTTTTGCCCGCCGTTTTGTTTTTCTTGTTTGGACAAAAATATCTGGAGCTTGGGATACAGGCCGCCGGGGTTAAGGAGTAATCACATGCAACAGCGAAAATATGCGGGATATATTTTAAAATTTTTGGCGATTTTGCTCGCGCTTACGCTGGTCGCAAGAGGCACAAGCGGTGCAACATTGGCTCGAGTAGTCCTTGCATCGCCTGTGCGGAGCGAAATCATAGATGCGATAAATGCGAGTGCGACGGTGTTTTCTACAGATTATATCGAAATCACTGCACCATCAGGTCTTGTGATTTCAGAAATATCGCTTAGTGTGGGGCAAAACATCGAAGCGGGTGACTTTGTAGCATCTTTTGAATTAGAGGGTTTAGAAGAACTACGCATACGTGAAGCCGCGTCTCTTGATGCAATGCTTTTCGACTTGGAAAGGTTAAATCGTACCGAGGATGTAGAAATCGCAAGGCGCAATCTGCGACGCGCACAGGAGGACTATGCAACAACCGTAGCCCAAGGCGAAGCAGATATAGCCGAAGCCACCGAATATTCGCCCACCGCTTTGCGTAATCATGAACGAGCGGTGGAGGATTTTTATGCAGTCGCAGCGCAGGGCGAGTCGGATATTGCCGCCGCACAGTCAGCCTTATTTAATGCAAAAGCCGATGATACGGCCATTCAAAACGCAATCCGCAACCTTGCCCGTGCAGTGGAGGATTATGAGTCCACCCGCGATCAGGGCGAAGCCGATATAGCCGATGCACGCCGTCAACAAAGTAATACGGACCGAACAGCCATAGAAAACGCACAACGCAATCTGCAACGCGCCCGAGACGACTATGAAACAACAAGGCAACAAACCCAAGAAGCAATCCACTCCGCAGAGCGGTCACTGATGCTGGCATGGTACTCTGACAACATGCAAACAATAAACGCGGCGTTTAATGCATTGGAACAAGCGCGTAACGCCGCCGCACCCGCAATGTTGGCCGCAGAACGACGTGTAGAAGATGCAGAAGAAGCCCTCGCACAAGCACAACGCAATTTTGCAAACATCACACAGGATGAGCGTGAACGCGCAGAAGAAGCCGTGCTATCGGCAGAAAACCGCGCCACAAGCAACTTGCTCACCGCCTCACGCAGAGTGGAGGATACGGAAGCGGCACTTGCACAGGCTCATGAAAATTTTAATAATAATGTACAGTCCGCAACTACTGCACTGGAAAATGCAATAAATCGAGCGGCCGACAATCTGCAAACCGCCGAGCGCAGAATCGAGGACACTACAATCGAAACCTTTGCCCAAAACGTCAAAGCTCGTGCAGAAGAAAATCGCCTCCAAGCCACACGCAGAATCGAGGACGCGGCTACGGCATTGCAAACAGCACAGCAAAACGCCGCAGACACCCATGCACAAAACACGATTTTTGCGACCACGCTACAGCTGGATATTGCCGCAAAACAAAACGACATACTCTTACTTGACGCATTGATATATACAGGCGGCGTGCTGTATTCACACTATAGCGGCACGATTTCTTTTGTCGCGCAAGCGGGAGAGGCAACGAGCAATTCGCCTATAATAATATTGCGTGACGGCAGTGGTGGTTTTGAGGCGCGTATGCAAATCACACAACAACAGGCCGAACGCCTATATGCAGGAGCCGAAAGCAATGTAACAACAGGAGGCGGGACTTTGTTTTTTATGCCAACAGTCACAGGAATTGTTTCGAGTATTTCTCAACCCGACGAAAACAACCTCACTTCCGTCACAATAGCTCTACCCGAAGGCGACTGGAGCATAGGTCAACGTGTAGATACACAAATTATTTTGCATCGCGCAAACTATGAACTCAGTGTGCCGATTTCTGCGCTGCATTCTGACAACTCAGGATATTTTGTACATGTAGTAGAGCAACGCAACACCATCATGGGTTTGCAAAACATAGTGGTACGCGCAAATGTATCCATAGTCGCCTCCGACAGTGAAATGGCATCGCTGACAGGTGCGGTCAACCGAGATAGCCAAATCATCACTGGCAGCAACAAATCTATTTCTGTCGGTGACAGAATAAGGGTGGATGGTTGATGGTTATTTTCAAACGTGTTTTGTTTTGGGGGGCATTTTGTGTTTTTTTGCTCCTTGGGACTCGGGAGGCAAATAAAATCGGACAGTTTTCGCCTGTTTCTCTGCGATTTGATACGCCTGTATGTGGTGAAGCGGCTCATCGTGCGCGACAGTTTTCTATTTACGAAGGTGACACGTTTTGGCCGACATTTTGGAGCGAATCACAGGCAGAACTATCCGCCGGCGCAAGGACGGCATATGTGAATGCCATTTCGTTTTCAGGCGACGCGACACTTGTATGGCCTACAACCTACATCGCGGGTACTGCACCCGGCTCCGTTGATATAAACGGAATCGCTGTATCCTATGCACTGGCGCATCGACTATGGGGTAGCATCGACATCATAGGCCAAACAGTATATGTAGAAGAATCTTCCCGCATAGTGCGAGGTGTATTCGAAGGCTCAACAGAATTAGCCCTCATCTCCTTCCATATAGAGGATGTGTCACAGAGCTGGACAGTGGTGGAGCTTTCCGGCGGCATGGCGCATCCCACCCGACGCGATGCAGAACAGTTTGCGATTTTTTCGGGACTCGGCGCACCCGACTATGTAATAATGGGCGGTGCGTTGGCACTCGCCCGATTTGTATCATTATTGCCTGTTTTGGTGCTTGCGGCACATGGCGCGGTTTGGATTTTTATACAAACACCTACATCTGCTCGCTACGCGGGGTTGATTATGATTGCACTGTCTTTGCCATTAGTGCTTAACGCACTCCCACCATGGCTGATTCCAAACCGATGGAGCGATTTTTCTTTTTGGGCAAATCTCACACAAAATGCAAATGACGGCATACGCGAATTTTTTGGCATAAATCCGACATTGCGTGATGTGGAGCTAAAAATCCATCTGCTACGGCAAATGGTGATTGGTGTCATTGGGGCAATGCTGGCAACGACTCAAATAGCCGCTCTACAGGCTCGCCAAAAATATGGGGTTGGCGAAAAAATCCTAAACGCCCGGGGCCTTCGGCCTCGCGAGTTGTGATAAAGGATAATCTTACACGGATTTCGTTTTCGTCTCTAATCCGTGATTGCCCTGCTATCGAGCGCATATAGCGTGTATTTTCTACCATACCTTGCGATACGATTTCTACGATTTCGGCAATCCGAGCCCGGTCAAACTCTACTATCTCCAGAGGCTCGTTGATGTCGCCACCCGTAAATGTCATCCTTATGCGATTTATTTCTTCGGGATTTCTCAAAATCGAATATGGTGCCAGTATTACATGCTCGGCATTCAAAAACTCATAAAATCCTGTATCTGCAATAAAATCGCTTGTTATGCTATATTGCCGCAATACAATGCGACCGTTATTTAAAATATATTTTATGAATATATTTTCGCGGGAAGTGACAGTACCATCCTCATGGACTCGCCGATAGCTACCCATGTTCACATGTGGTATGCGATGCAGTCTGCGCCTCTCGTCCAGTATTGTGCGATGTGCTGTCCGAGTAGCCTCGACCAAATCCGGGTCTGTGAATGCAAGATTTCTCCATTCTTCGTTACTGAGTCCGCCCCATAAAAATGTGTTGCTCACATACACACCATATACATTGGATGGTATACGATTTACATAAAAGCCCAGGCCAAACTGCGTCACAATAAGCATCACGACATAAATTCCAATCGCCATACCACCAAAAATCGGAAGATATTTCATCTTATTCAGCACAAGAAATGTTTTTTCGGCAATCATCTGTGCCACTATATAGCTGATGACAAAACCAATGACGAGTCCGATATTCATATGCGTAAAACGCTCCCTGCCCACGGCAAAAAAGATTATCCCGACAAACCACATACCCACATATGAAAATAAAAACACCAACAAATGCTTTATGGGTGTAAAGATGACAGAATCCCCGGTGCGCTCGGGTCGTCTTGCACGGCCTATAAAAAATGCCGCCGCAAACAGCCCTACAGCAATCAACACATAAGAAATCACGGGATATACTGCCGACTGTGCAAAGCTGTAGCCACCGCGCAAAAGTGCGCCCCATGCCGCCGGTGTGTGATAGATGAAGAACAAGTCCATGACATTTCCGTCAAACAGTCCCGAAAATCCAAAAACAAACATCGACCCCACCATCTCCGTTACACCTACCAAAGCCACAGGTACAAACGGAACTACAGCCACAAGGCAGAGCGCGACAAAACTATGCCCTGCCAATGAAAACGCAAAACATGCAACAGCAAAATAAAATACAGTAACGAGCGAAGCCATGATTAAAAACAAAATAGCTTCTATGCCTGCAAAAGGCATCATCATGATACTAAACACAAGGACGGGGATGATGCTCAAAACAACCCCCGCCAGTACATTTGTAGCAAAAAGCTGTGCCTTGTTAAGCGGAAAAGAATAAAATGCTGTAGCCCTCTTTTTGTTAAAGTAAAAACCAAATGTGCAAAATGCCGCCAAGACCGGGGTAATCACTAATGCAAACGGTACAGACAGATTACGCATTGCCACAATATCATCTATCCTGCGCCAAGGTGAACCACTCCACTGCAACAGCGGCAAATACGACACAAGGAAATACCACAGCAAAGCCAACGCAGGGATTGCCCAAAATCGCTTTATCTGCTCTATGAACAATGCTCGGTTAAAAAAGTTCATCCAATCCCTCCTGCTCGCCCAGTCCATGCTCGATTAATAACTCATGAAGGCGTATTGCCGCATCACCATCAATCCTTGGCGCGCTCCACCATGGCAAATTAGACCACCCTCCGTCATAACGCATTCTCGAAGTCTGGTTAAACCAGATACTTGTCGTCACAACAGGTGTCTCAAAGCTACGCACAAACATATCCCGCCTTGTTTCATCTACATTCTCCATAGCCACCTGAGAAATTAGCTCCATAGCGATGTTTATCTCCGCGGCATTTGTAATCGTTGTTGCATGAACAATGTCACTCCAATTACCAAAATCCCCACGATGATGAAACCGGATTTCTATTTGGCTTATGGCAGAGGGGTCACGCAAGGCAATAAACGGCGCAAGCACCACAGCCTCACTCATCAAAAACTCCGTCAGTCCCGCATTTTGTATAAAATCCCCTGTGATGGAATACTGCCGAGACACGACAGTTCCGTCATTTAGGATATATCTGAAAAATAAATTTTCGCGGGTGCGGATTGTTCCGTCGTGTTGCGAGATTGCGTATGTGCGAGCCCTATATCCGATTCTGTCGGGGATCTGGTGCAGTTCGCCTCTTCCGTCCAGTATTTTTTGGTGTGCGGCGAGTGTTGCTTCTATTACATCGGGGTCAGTGAAAGAGATGCTTCGCCATTCTCCGTCCGTTACGTTTCCCCCAAAAAGATGATGACCTGTTACATAAACCGCATAGACCTCATCTCTCGAAGGCAGACGATTTACAAAAAAACTAAGTCCAAACTGTGTCACCAAAATCACCGCAAGATAAACCCCAACGGCCACACCACCAAAAATCGGCAAACATTTCATCTTACCCAACACAAGAAAAGATTTTTCTGCAATCATCTGTGCCGCTACATAGCCAACCACAAACCCAATAACAGCACCGATATACATATTTGCTATATTGTTGCTTGTGCCAAGGAAAATAATCGCCATGATGAGCATACTCGCAAACGAGAAAAGAAAAACAAGCACATGCCGCACAGGGTTAAATATTACGGAGTTGCCCGTGCGTTCGGGTTTACGCTTATGGCTCACCAGCCAAGCGCAAGCAAACAACGCCGTCGCAATCACTATATATATGAGAGCGGGGATGTAAATCGCCTCCACACGAGAGAGGACACCGGGCCTAATCAAGATTCCCCAAGCCGCAGGATTGTGATACGCCAAAAAGTTTGAAAACTGCGAGGATTGGAACAAGCCATTAAACCCAAATACAAACAAATTTCCAATCCCCTCCGCACTCATCATCAAGCCCATCGGCACAAAGGGCAGTACCACAACAAGACAAAGTGCGACAAAACCATGCCCCGCCAGCGAAAACGCCAGCCATGCCACAGCAAAATAAAAGACCGTAACCAGACTCATCTGCATAAACAGGCTAAAAATCACAGGGAATGTGTTAACAGGCGCACCGGGCGTGACCCCGCCGGGCAAGACCGAAATCGGCATAGTGTTTTGCGGATTCCAAGACCATGTAGTCAAATGAAAGTCCTGCGCCGGACCGGTATGCACGCTAATCGGCAACAAAAGCAATAAACAAAAAACCAAAACAGGAATCAAACTCAAAACAATCCCCGCAAGTACGTTTGTAGCAAAGAGCTGATTTTTGCTAAGTGGCATAGAATAAAACGCCGTAGCGGTTTTTTTGTTAAAAAACATGCCAAAGGTACAAAATGCTGCCAACACAGGGGTCAGCACAACAATAAACAAATGAAAATTAGGCCCCATAGTCACGATGTCGATGAGTTGTCGCATTGTCCACCAGTCATCGTTTCCGCGCATTGGCATATACACCAGCAACATATAAGCCACCGTACTAAATGCAGGTATAGCCCAAAACCTTTTTATTTGTTCAATAAGCAAAGCGCGATTGATTATACTAGACATTAGCAGTCACATCCTTTTCGTACAGATGTATAAAAATTTCGTCGAGAGTCGGTGGCGAGTGTTCGAAGTCTCCGCTTTCGCTCATTTTTGTTTTTAGCTCATCAAGGTCGCTTTCGAGGAGCATTTTTCCATCTTTTATGATGCCTACGGTATCGCATATGCCGTCCATCTCTTTCAAGTTATGGCTGGAAATCAATACCGTCATCTGCCTATCCGCCACATCTTCTATTATCCATTTGAAAATACGACTGCGCACAATCGGGTCAAGACCGTCTATAGGCTCATCCAACAGCAATACCTCAGGCATAGTAGAGAGCGCGAGTGCAAGCGCGGACTGCTTTTGCATTCCCTTAGAAAAACGGCCGACACGGCGTTTTAGGTCAAGACCCATCAACGCAATAAGTTCGTAAAACCTATCCGCATTCCAGTTTTTATACATATTTCGATAAAACTTTGCAAGCATCTTTAAATTATATTGTGGGAAAAAATATAAATCGTCGGACACATATCCCATGCGCGATTTTACTTTTTCGTTGTCATACACATTTTCGCCATCGAGCAAAATGTTACCCATGTCATGCTTATAAATCCCTGCGAGATGCTTGATTACCGTAGTCTTTCCCGCACCGTTTACACCCACCAAACCATAGATACTGCCTTTGTTTACATTCATGCTAAAATCCTTTAGCGCGTGAAAGTCGTCAAACGTCTTGTTTACATTTTCTAACTTAATCATTTTTGTCCTCCATATTTGAGATGTATAAACCTATCTCACTTTTGCTTTCGCCACGGAAAATAAGCTCACGCACTATGCCCGCCAGCTTTTCGTAGAGCGACGTGACCTCTTTGCTTGTTTCTTCTTCGGGCGGCGCGGCGATAAAACTCCCCTGCCCTATCACTGTATAAAAATACTTTTGTGACTCCAACTCACGATATGCCTTTTGTACCGTGTTTGGATTTACTCCAAGCTCCCGAGCCATGTCACGTATAGACGGCACGCGAGTGTTTTCGGTAAATTTACCCGAGATTATTTGCCGCTTAAAATTTTCTATGACTTGTTCGTAAATCGGCTTGCGATTTTTCAGGTCAATCTTGAACAAGCTCTCACCTCCTGTTTAAGTGTATTATATACGTTAATACACACATGTCAATATTTTTTTGTGACATTTTTTAAGAATATGGTATAATCACAATCAGACTTAATCTTGAAAGGACGATTTCATGTTATTTTTTAAGAAATCCACCCCTGTAAGCGACCTTGATTCTCCAAGCACGGTAATAGGAAAAGATGTCTATCTGGAATCCGCCCGAATGAAAGCCACAGAGTCCGTGCGCATAGACGGCATTTTCAAAGGCAATATAGAAATCGACGGCTCGTTAGTACTCGGCGACAGCGGCTCGGTGACGGGAGATATACGAGCATCGTACTTTCTGGTAGCGGGCGAAGTTAACGGCAATATCGCGTGCAACTCACAACTGCATTTTGCCTCTACAGCAAAAGTCGTAGGTGATGTACAGGCAAACTCACTAATCGTTGACGAAGGTGCGCAAGTGAGCGGAAGATACATCATCAGCGGCAGCAACTCCATGCCCGCACTGTCAGACCGCGAAGCCCCACAGAGGTTATCAGGCGGATACGGCTCAAATGAAGACTAAAATATCACTAATGACCATGGCTTTTGTCATGGTTTTTTTCGTGTGTGTGTCATATGCGACAGAACTCACGGATGTTATTTTTATTGTAGAAACCAGCGATACTATGCGTGAGGCCGACCCCGGTCATGAAGTAATGTCGGCTATTGCGCAGTTTGTGAGCGATGCAGGTGAATCTCGTGTTGGTGTTATCGGGTTTTCTTCGCATACCGTGACATTGCCGCTTACACTGTTAGACTCGGAGACAGCTGTAGCAGCAAAGCGTGCCGCTATTTTCGGCATCGCATACCATGGCGAACATGCAGACATTATCCCTGCTTTGCAGACCGCATCTCATATGCTAAACGACGCACATAATCCCATAGTTTTTTTGGTTACAAGCAATAATCGACAAACGTCATACCCAAGTATGCGCGTCCCCGTACACAGCATCATAGTGGACGAAACAACTAACCTACGCGCCCTCCCCGGGCTTTTTTCAGGCATGTTTGATGCCCACTCACCATCACCGACACCTGAGCCGACTCCTGAACCGACACCAACACCGTCTCCAACCCCCGAGCCAACTCCACCTCCCGAATTAACGCCCGAATTAACGCCCGAATTAACGCCCGAGCCGACTCCCGAGCCGACCCCGGAGTTCCAAATACCTCCCATCCACGAATGGCCTGAAGATTATTTCGATGATTGGCAGGACGAAATTATTGAAGAAGAAGAAGAAGAAGAAGAAGCTGACGACTACGAAACTCTCCCATACGAAGAGCCACCTCCCCCCGATGACCCGAGCTACACAATTCTAGTGTTTTTGGCGATTATATCCGGTGCTGTAGCGACATTTAGCGTAGCGCGTTTTATTAGAGTAGTTGTATAAACAGGAGGTATCCATATGACACTGGAAGCAGCCTTACAGCAGGGGATAAAAATAGCAGGGCGGCGCGATGCAGGACTTTTTCTTGCTCATGCGACAGGTTATAGCACAAATGGCGTAATCGTTAATATTCTCAAAGAAATGGCTGCCGAAGACTATGTACGCTATATTTCTTATCTGGAAAGATGGCAGACAGGCGAGCCATTGCAATACATAATCGGCGAGTGGGATTTTATGGGACTTACATTTACCACGGATAAGCGAGCATTGATTCCACGACCAGAAACAGAGCTTTTGGTAGAAGAAGCCTTCAAATTTATCAGCATACTCGACAAATCTCCTGTGCGCATACTGGATGTATGTACGGGAAGCGGTTGTATCGCATTGTCACTGGCCTGCGGCACAAGCGGCTGGACAGAAATCACAGCTACGGATATTTCTGAGGACGCGCTTGCACTTGCACAAGAAAACACCCGTCGCCTCGGACTCCCCCCGGAAAGGGTAAAATTTATCCGCTCCGACCTCTTAGAAAATGTAACCGGTATGTACGATGTAATCATTTCTAATCCTCCGTATGTCACAAGCGGTGACATTGCGGGGCTTTCTACTACGGTACGCGACCACGAGCCTCACCTGGCTCTCGATGGCGGAGAGGACGGCCTCGATATATATCGCCGACTTATCCCACAAGCAAAACAACTCCTGTCTCCGAGTGGCATGATGCTCTTAGAAATAGGGCCGCCCGCTGTCATGGATATAATGCAAGCAGAGGGCTTTGATGCAGAGATGTTACCGGATTATGCCAAGATTAACAGAATCGTATGCGGGGTGCAGGGACAATAATTTCTCCCCCCCTTGATAACACACAAACACAATGCTAGAATATTTAGGAAAAATAAATCTGCAACAATGGGAAGGGGTTATTCAATGCTTAATAAAAAAAGTGTTGACGACATCAATGTAAAAGGAAAGCGCGTGCTTGTACGTTGCGATTTTAACGTGCCGCTTATTGACGGCAAAATCACAGACGAGAGCCGCATAGTGGGCGCATTGCCTACGATTAAAAAACTAATCGCAGATGGCGGAAGGGTTATCCTCTGCTCACATCTGGGCAAACCAAAAGAGCCAAATGCCAAGGACTCTCTTGCACCTGTGGCAGAAAGACTAAGCCAACATCTTGGCAAAGCCGTCAAATTTCTCGACTGCGACGATGTAGTATGCGACGATTGCCGCACAAAACTATCAGACCTAAAAGACGGCGACGTTGCTCTTTTGCAAAACACCCGTTTCCGTAAAGAAGAAACCAAAAACGAGGACACTTTTTCAAAAGACTTGGCCTCTATTGCAGATGTATTTGTAAACGACGCATTTGGTGCGGCACACAGAGCGCATTGTTCCACAGTAGGCGTTGCAAAACTCGTTAAAGAAAACGCAGTAGGCTACCTCATCGAAAAGGAGCTGAAATTCCTTGGCAATGCGGTAAACAACCCCGCTCGTCCTTTTGTAGCAATCCTCGGCGGCGCAAAAGTCTCTGACAAAATCCCTGTAATAAACAGCCTGCTCGGTAAAGCAGACAAGCTTATTATCGGCGGCGGCATGGCATACACATTTTTTGCGGCACAGGGATATGGTGTCGGTAATTCTCTTTTAGAAAAAGACCGCATCGACTTTGCAAAAGAAATGATACAAAAGGCAAAAGACGCGGGCGTGGAGTTGTTGCTACCCATTGATACCGTCGTTGCAAAAGAATTTGCAAAAGATGCAGAGCATAAAACCGTACCATCGAGCGGCATAGAGGACGGCTGGATGGGTCTCGATATAGGCGAAAAAACACGCGAGCTTTTCTCCAATGCAATCAAGAGTGCAAAAACTGTGATTTGGAACGGCCCTATGGGTGTTTTCGAGTTCCCAAATTTTGCAAAAGGCACACTTGCACTTGCACAGGTGATGGCCGGCATGGATGACGCAACCACCATAATCGGCGGCGGCGACAGCGCGGCGGCAGTTAACCAACTCGGATACGGCGACAAAATGACCCACATCTCCACGGGTGGCGGTGCGTCGTTGGAGTTTTTAGAAGGCAAAGATTTACCGGGCGTAACAGCCATACAAGATAAATAAGGGGGGACATGGCATGGCTCGCAAAAAAGTAGTAGCAGGCAACTGGAAAATGAATCTAACACCTTCAAAGGCAGAGTCCTTTATCGGTGAAATCAAGGATAAAATAAACACAGACGCAGTGGAAGTAGTGCTATGTGTACCCTACGTCAACTTGGCGACAGCACAAAACGCATTAAAGGGAACAAAAATCCATGTAGGTGCGCAAAACATGCACTATGCCGACGAGGGCGCGTACACGGGAGAAATCTCGGGTAAAATGTTGGCAGAGATGAAAGTACCCTATGTAATAATTGGGCATAGCGAACGCCGCGAGTATTTTAAGGAAAGCGACACAGAGGTCAATATAAAATCCCTAAAAGCCCTTAAAAACAACCTAATCCCCATCATTTGTATAGGTGAGACATCAAAACAACGTAACAGCGGCCGTACTTTTGACGTAGTGCGCAAACAACTCTCCGTTGCCCTTGATGATATGACCGCTGATGATGTAAAAAAAGTCATCATCGCTTATGAGCCTATCTGGGCAATCGGCACAGGTGTAACCGCAACAAAAGAACAGGCCGAAGAGGTCTGCGCTGCCATACGCAAACAAATCGAAGAAAAGCTTGGCAAATCGGTTGCCGACAGCACTCGCATACTATATGGCGGCAGTGTCACACCCGACAACGCCAAAGAACTGTTTAACATGCCAAACATTGACGGTGGCCTCGTCGGCGGTGCAAGCCTAAAAACAAGCTTTGAACAGGTGGTGCGCTTTGAGTAGTCCAAAAGACACCGTAGTACTGATGATACTGGACGGCTTTGGCCTTGGCGATAAAGAAAACAACGCCATCCAACTCGCCGAAACCCCACATCTCGACTGGCTAATGGAAAAACATCCATGCCAATCGGGAGCGGCCAGTGGAATGGACGTAGGTCTACCCGATGGTCAAATGGGTAACTCCGAAGTAGGTCATACAAACATCGGTGCAGGCCGCGTAGTATACCAAGAGCTGACTCGTATTACAAAAGAAATTGCCGATGGGGATTTCTATAATAACGAGGTCTTGCTCGGTGCGGTAGAAAACGCAAAAACAAACAACTCTGCTCTGCATCTGTACGGACTTCTTTCGGATGGAGGTGTGCATAGTCACAACTCACATCTATACGGCTTGTTGGAAATGGCAAAACGAAACGGCCTCTCCGAAGTGTATGTACATGCATTCCTGGATGGCCGCGATACACCGCCTACTTCTGCACTCGGATTTGTAAAGGAACTCGAAGCAGAAATGAAAAAAATAGGCATTGGCAAAATCGCAACAATCAGCGGTCGGTATTATGCCATGGACCGCGACAACCGCTGGGAAAGAGTCCAACTCGCTTATGATGTACTAACCTCCGGCAAGGGCGAAACGGCTTCTTCTGCCGTAGAATGCTTGGAAAAGTCATATGCGGCAGGTGTTAACGATGAGTTTGTAGTCCCAACCTTCATCCAAAACGACAAAGTTGGTGTCATAAAAGCAAAAGACTCTGTTGTGTTTTTCAACTTCCGACCCGACCGCGCACGCGAAATCACACGCGCATTCTGCGACCCTGATTTTGATGGGTTTAAGCGTGAGATGATTCCGCTTTATTACGCATGTTTTACAGAGTATGACACGAGCATTCCCAATAAGCATGTAGCATTTAAGGCGCAGTCAATGAACAATGTACTTGGACAATACCTATCGGATAAGGGGCTTACACAACTTCGTCTTGCAGAGACAGAAAAATACGCTCATGTAACATTCTTTTTCAACGGCGGCAACGAGGCTCCCTACGAAGGTGAGGACAGAATCCTCGTCCCTTCACCAAAGGTAGCCACTTATGACTTGCAACCCGAAATGAGCGCGCCCGAAGTAGCTGACAAGCTATGCGATGCCATAGCGGCACGCAAATATGACCTCATCGTGGTCAACTTTGCAAACTGCGACATGGTAGGACACACAGGTATGATGGACTCTGCAATCGAGGCAGTACAAACCGTTGACACATGCGTGGCTCGCGCAATGGATGTTATGCTTAAAAATAACACCCGCATGTTTTTGTGCGCTGACCATGGCAACGCCGACAAAATGGTTGACTCGGCTACAGGCGGGCCTTTTACGGCACATACCACCAACCCTGTTCCGTTTATTTTGTTTAACTGCGGTGACGGTGTTACACTCGCGCCGGGCGGAAAACTCGCCGATATAGCCCCTACACTGCTCGACCTCATGGGTCTGCCAAAACCACCCGAAATGACAGGCAAATCCTTGCTTGTTAAGTAAAAAACAAAAACCGAAACACAATATAAGGAGGAATAGAAAGTGATTAAAACATTTATCGAAATCGTAGAGGTACACGCACGCGAGATTATGGACTCACGCGGCAACCCTACAGTAGAAGTAGAAGTAATCGTCGAGGACGAAGGCGGCAAACTCGCAAGCGCGGTAGCGGCTGTACCTTCGGGAGCATCTACAGGTGCGTTTGAAGCGGTAGAATTGCGTGACGGCGGGGAACGTTATCTCGGTCTCGGCGTAGAAAAAGCAGTAGACAATGTAAACGACATCATTGCTGACGAAATCTGTGGAATGAATGCCCTCGACCAAGTCGCAATCGACATGAAAATGCTGGAACTCGACGGCACACCAAACAAGGCAAAACTCGGCGCGAACGCCATCCTCGGTGTGTCCATGGCTGTAGCAAAAGCAGCCGCAGCCGCATTGCGTATGCCTTTGTACCAATACCTCGGTGGATTTAATGCAAAACAGCTCCCCGTACCGATGATGAACATCCTCAACGGCGGCAAACATGCCGACAACACCGTAGACTTCCAAGAATTTATGATTATGCCCGTAGGTGCGTGTTGCTTTAAAGAAGCACTCCGCTGGTGTGCAGAAATCTATCACGCACTCAAAAAAATCCTCAAAGGTCGCGGCCTTGCGACAGCCCTCGGTGACGAAGGTGGATTTGCGCCAAACCTAGCCACACCAGACGAGGTGCTCGACCTCATCCTCGAAGCCGTGAAAAAAGCAGGATATGAGCCGGGAAGCGACATTCGCATTGCCCTTGACGTTGCCGCTACAGAGCTATATGGCGATGCAAAGAAAAATGGCAAAGAAGGTATGTACTACTTCGAAGGCGAAAGTAAAACAAGTGGCAAAGAAGTATATCGCACTGTCGATGAGATGGTAGACATGTACGAAGCTCTTTGCAAAAAATATCCAATCATCTCCATCGAAGACGGACTGGACGAGGACGACTGGGACGGCTGGAAAAAACTCACCGACCGCATCGGCGACCGCGTACAAATCGTAGGCGACGACCTCTTTGTAACAAATCCCGAGCGTCTGCAACGCGGCGTAGAAACAGGTACAGGCAACTCCATACTCGTAAAAGTTAACCAAATCGGTACACTAACCGAAACATTCGAAGCTATGAAGCTTGCACACCGCAACAACATGACAACAATCGTTTCTCATCGCAGTGGCGAAACAGAGGACGCAACCATCGCCGACATCTGTGTTGCAGTAAACGCAGGACAAATCAAAACAGGCGCACCCGCACGCAGTGACAGGGTTGCAAAATACAACCAACTCCTTCGCATAGAAGAAGAACTGGATGATGTAGCAGAATATCCGGGGCTTGGTGCTTGGTTTAATTTGAAAAACAAGTAATTTTATACGCTCAAATTAAGAAAACCCCATACGGTTGACGTTGGGGTTTTTTTGTGCGTCGCCCAATCATGATTAGACAAACCAGCCCATATGCGGTAAAATTCTAAAAACAAAACTAGGGAGTGAATCACATGCCTTTATTAGACGCATGGAAGCGTGTTGCATTCGACACGCAAAACCAACCCGTAAAACATGTATGGGACGAATATTTGGCAAAAGAAAAATCCGTTTATGTAAGCATTCTCAAAGAGAAAAGAACAAAATTTGAAGGTACAATAGCAGACCTGGCTAAGGAACTCCGCCTTTCAAATGTACAGATGTGTGCGTGGCTCGACGGCATCCACGAGTGCGTAGATGGGCTTCCGCCGCTTACGGAAGTAGAAGAAAACACCGAAATTTCATTTAGCGTTGAGTTTGACCGCCTGTACAAGCAAATGGTGGAATACAAGGCCGACACACTCTACAACCTCGATGAGTGGGACAATATCTTTACACCCGATGAACAAAGAGACCTATATAAGTCACAAAAAAGCTCACACACAGTAGTACGCAACGAGGCAAAAATCGGTCGCAATGACCCATGTAACTGCGGGAGCGGCAAAAAATATAAAAAATGTTGCGGAATCATAGCATAAGATGAATATAACACAAGCCGCCAAGCTCATTCGTAAGGGTGAGCTTGTAGCATTCCCTACGGAGACGGTGTATGGGCTTGGTGCAGACGCTTTTAATGCAGACGCGGTGGCGCGAGTTTATTCCGAAAAAGGACGACCCGGCGACAATCCGCTTATTTTGCATATCGCGAATAAAACGCAGTTTTCTGAGATTGCTGACAACCCACCGCCATATGCCTATGAGCTAATCGAAGCGTTTTGGCCGGGTCCTCTTACACTTGTTGCTAAAAAAAATCCGCTCTTGCCTACATGGGTCGGAGGTCATCCCGAAAAAACAACCGCCACAGTTGGTATTAGAATGCCTTCTCATCCGGTGGCATTAGAGTTTATAAAAGAAGCCGGCATCGTCGCCGCTCCCAGCGCGAACAAATCAGGCAGACCCAGCCCCACAAGCCTGGCGCATGTATTAGAAGATTTCCCCGACATAGCCGCACTCGACGGCGGGGACTCATATGTAGGTCTGGAATCCACGGTTGTGGACATCACAGGTGACGACCCCGTTATTCTTCGCCCGGGAACCATAACCGCCGAAAAAATTAACGAATTTGCGATAAGCACAGATAGAGTACCACAGGGACAGCCTCGCGCCCCAGGTATGAAATACAAACACTATGCCCCACGAGCCGATATGACTCTGGTGTCGGGCAACGCACCCGATGTCGCCGCATATATTTTTAATGAATGCAAAAAAGAGCCGCACTCTCGTGTAGGTGTTCTTTTTCGGTATAGGATAGAGCGTGGGACACACCTCACACCCCAAAATGCAAAAATCCTCATGCTCGGCGGCGACGATGAGAGTATGGCACGCAATTTGTTTGCATGTCTGCGTGAGTTTGACAAAATAGGGGTGGACAAAATCTATGCCGAAACTGTATGCGAAAAAGGCATAGGGGTAGCCATAATGGACAGAATGCGTAAAGCCGCGGAAGGACGTGTCATACATGTTTGATGTATTGTTTGTTTGTACAGGAAACACCTGCCGCTCCCCCATGGCGGCAACCCTCGCCGCCGAAATATTTACCCAAAAGGGTCTAAAAATCACCGTAGCCTCGGCAGGGGTCAGTGCATATGGTGGTTCGCCTGCCAGCAAAAATGCAATCCTCGCCATGGAGGCCTTAGGTCTCGACCTTTCTGTACACAAATCGCAGGCCGCCGCGCACGCGCTAATAAAAAATGCCTCGCTCGTACTTACAATGACAAAGGCTCATCTCATGCATATAAAAGCCGCCTGCCCCACCGCAAACGCCTTCACATTGGGAGAATACGCGGGCAGTATCGCCGATGTCTCTGACCCCTTCGGCGGCAGTTTGGAAGAATATAAAAATTGCGCGACACAAATAAAAAATTTATTGGAAAACTGCATAGAAAAAGGAGGGTTTGTATGACAGACATCATCGCACAACGGCTTCATATCAATACGCACCCGCTCGTCCGTAGCAAAATCACCATGCTGCGTGACAAGGAAACAGGGAGCAAGGAATTTCGAGAACTTGTATCAGAACTTGCGGCATTTATTTCTTATGAGGCGACAAAAAACACGCCTGTAAAAGAAAAATTTGTCGAGACTCCCGTAGGCACTGCCGAAGGTTGGGAATGCGAGCAAAAATTTGGGCTTGTGCCGATTTTGCGTGCGGGTTTGGGTATGGTAGACGGCATTTCTAATTTGCTGCCCACTGCAAAGGTAGGGCATATCGGCATTTATCGCGACCCCGCCACACTAAAGCCCGTAGAATACTACTGCAAGCTCCCTCCGGAAATCGACGAGCGCGACATACTTCTCCTCGACCCTATGCTCGCCACAGGACGCACCGCCGAGGCCGCGATTCGCTACCTAAAAGATGCGGGCGCGAAATGCATAAAACTCTTATGCCTCGTAGCAGTCCGCGAAGGTGTAGAAGAAGTACTGCGCAACCACCCCGATGTAGACATCTACACAGCCGCATATGATGCAACACTCAACGACCACGGCTATATAGTACCCGGCCTTGGAGATGCAGGCGACAGACTTTTTGGCACGAGATAGAGGACTGGAGAGATTTTTATGAAATATATTTTTGCACTATTTTTTATCGCTTTTTTTATCATTTTTACAGCATGTGGTGTTGATTCATCGGATGAGTTGTTGACCCATCACATGGAAGAAATTTTACCCGCGCCATCTTCGGCAGGCCCCCCACCCTCCCCCATCCCAAGCCCGGAAACTGTAATCTACATTCCTGAGCCTGAACCCGGAGATTTTTCGTTTGAAACGGGGACATATGGATTTTCTGCGCGGGGAGCGGGGAGCGTTAGTCGCACCAACGAAGCCGCAAGAGCGGGTGATTACTCTTTGCTTGTCACGGGACGCACTGCTTCTTGGAATGGGATTACCGTAGATGTGACCGACCGCTCTGTTCCCTTTGGCGAATACGAGTTTACTCTATGGGTAATGCCTACGGATGCCGCAGGTGCAACAAATTTTCAGCTTACGGCAGAATTTGTGCTGGACGGAAGCACCACATGGCGCGGATTTGGCGGCACAGAGGCTCGTGTAAGGGCGCAACCGGGCGAGTGGACTTTTATGCGTGGCACATTGCCGTTTTACGGTTTTGACTCCGTAAATGTATATATCGAAACCGACAGTGCGGGTGCTACAGCGGATTTTTTCATTGATGATGTGAGCTTCCGCAGTATCGCTGTAGAATATGCATTTGACGAAAATCTGCCGCGATTGTTTGAAATCTATGCCGACTATTTTATTTTTGGTACAGCGGTTGTTCCGCGTGATATGCGCGGCATACGGCTGGATTTTATCCGCCACCATTTTAATGCCGTAACCGCAGGCAATGACATGAAGCCTGATGCCATACAGCCACGTCCGGGTGATTTTACATTTGATGTAGCGGACGAAATAGTGCGCGAGACATTGGATAGTGGTATGTATATGGTCGGGCATACATTGGCATGGCATTCTCAGTCACCTGACTGGATGAATCCCGAGGGCATCAGCCGCGAAGAAGCCATAGAAAACCTCGTGACACATATCACCGAAGTTGTAACGCGCTACAGAGGCCAAGTCATCGTATGGGATGTGGTCAACGAGGCATTCCCGAGTTCCGTACCCATCGGCCAAAACCCCTCCGACTGGCGCAGACATCTGCGGCCTACGCCTTGGCTCGCGGCGATTGGATACGAATATATCGAGATTGCCTTCCGTGCCGCACATGCCGCAGACCCCAATGCAATTTTAATCTACAACGATTACAATATGGACAATGTGGGCAAACGCGAAGCCGCCTTCCATATGATACAAGAATTGCGCGAAAACGGTGTCCCCATACATGGTGTGGGAATGCAGGGTCACTACAGCCTACGCACCACCCCACAGCATGTAGAAAACTCCATCATACGCTTCCGCGAACTTGGCGATGATTTTTTGATTAGCATCACAGAACTTGACATCACCGCACAAGGCTCACTCGGCCATGATGTAATGCCAGAGATGTTCGAAATGCAACAGGCGATTATGTATGCGCGTTTGTTTCAAATTTTCCGCTACCATGCCGACGCGATTCATCGCGTAACATTGTGGGGACTGTGTGATGCAACAAGCTGGCGCGCCGACCGCTTCCCACTTCCATTCAACCGTGACCTCTCGGCAAAACTTGCCTTCCATGCCATCGCCGACCCTGATGGCTTTTTGGATTTGCATGGCTGATTTGGTCAGTAAAGGGTAATTGCATTTAAAAAAGGGGATGCCTAGACATCCCCTTTTTATAACCTACGCAAGCCAGTTATAATAACCATCCTGCGTGTTGTCGCTTCTTCCTTCGTTTAGCATCTCAAGCTTTTGTGAGATTAGCTCTGCCCATGCTTGTTTATGGGCAGGAAGTTCGAACTCCGTGCGTGTTTCTGCTCCGAGCAAGTCGCGGATTAGCCCTACGCCCCTGTTTGCATCATCACCGAAGGCGAGACCAAACTCCAGATATTTGCCCGGGTTTTGTGCTTTCCACTCTTCCAGGCCGGGTACAGCTTCTTCTAAGTCGAGGATTAATGCCTTGTAGCGCACCATTGCCTCAGGGTCGTTTGCCATGTTTTCTAGTGTTTGCTGCGAAATCTCGATGTTACGCGCACCTTCGCCCCAGTTGGACGAACTCGTCGATATATTCCAGCCTGGCATCATGGAACGCAAAGACTCCAACACTTCATTTGCGGATTTCCTTGTACCTTGTTTCTCATCCACGATTTGCCTTGCTCTGCGATAGGAAGCCTCCGTTACGGCAAGCCCACTCAAATTAACAATACTCAACTTATCCACTCTCCTTGTGATGACGCGCTGTTTGCACGTCTTATTTTTGTTCCCGTTACCTCTATATCGTCAAGCCTGTGACAAAACCTTAGGATATGTCAAATAGAGCCCTTTCTCCCGTGGAGGCGCAAGAACAGTTTTCTTCCAAAGTCCACAAACACCACGCTGGAGGCCAAAATGAGTACAAGCGAAAACTCCCTAAGGCTAAGTCCCGTAGTCCTAAACACCGTCCCGCCAAAATAAATCAGCATAATCTGCAATACCGATACCGCAAGCATAATCCCGATAAACATTTTATTACGCGCAATATAAGCAAAAATATTTAATCTATGTGTCCGCGCATTTAGGCTGTTGAATACGCCCGCAAATATAAATAATGCAAAAAACGCAGTGAGTACATCCTCAAAAAATGTAAGTTTGAAGAATGCCAAACTAAGCAAAGTTGTATAAACCCCTGTAGCTACGATTTGGCTATACATATAGCGGTTGATAATCGGCTCGGTGCGTCGCTTGGGCTTTTCCAGCATATACTCCGCCAGTGGTGTCTCGCCCGCATATGCCAGCCCTGCCAATGTGTCCATTATCATATTAATCCAAAGCATCTGTATGACCGTAACAGGCACAGGCACGCCAATAAACGGCCCGATTACACTGACTCCCACCGCACATAAGTTAATAGTAAGCTGAAAAATCAAAAACTTACGAATGCTCTTAAAAATAGTACGGCCATATAACACGGCCTTTACAATAGAAGCAAAATTATTGTCCAAAATGACAACATCGCCCGCCTCCTTTGCAATTTCCGTTCCATCACCCATCACAAATCCCACGTCAGCCTTTTTTAAAGCGGGTGCATCATTCACACCATCTCCGGTCATGCCTGCGACCAGTCCCATTTCTTGTGACAGCCGCACAAGTCGCCCCTTGTCAGAAGGCAATGCTCGCGCAACTACACGCAGTGACGGCAATATTTTTTTTACTTCTGTGTCGGACATTTGATTTAGATGTCGACTTGTTAAAATTTCACCTTGCAGACCAAGCTTATGTGCAACAGAAACAGCCGTGTCCATATTGTCACCCGTCACCATCACCACCTGCACGCCCGCACCATGGATTTCTTCGATTGCGCCCTTTGCCTCGGGACGGATTTCGTCACGTATTCCTATAAAGCCAACTAAACGCAGTCCGCGCAAGTTTCCGCTTTCGCCTTCACAAATCGCCAGCATACGCATACCCTCACGAGCCTGCGCTTGCAATGCCGCTTTCCCGCTCTCCCGCAAGACATCACTGCATAGCGGCAACAATACCTCCGGTGCGCCTTTGACCAACACCTTATTTACCTCACCGCTCACCACAGCCACCGACATTTTATCTTTTGAGTTAAATGGTGTAGAAGAATCCTTTTTGCATAATGGCAAACGCGCCGCATTTTCCTTCACATATTCCAGTAATGCACGGTCGGTGGAATTACCCCCGATTGCCCGAGTGCGCATTTTTTTTGTCGCAAGCATGGCAGAGTTATTATAGAAGCAATTGAGTGCGACACGTTCATATATTGGTGTTTTTCTAAACTCTTCCGCGTCAAAAATCCTGCCTTCGGGCGTGATAAAACTAACGACCTCAAGCACACCCCGCGTGAGTGTGCCGGTTTTATCCGTAAATAAAATATTCATACTGCCCGAAGTTTCTATCCCGACGAGTTTACGCACAAGCACATTGTCCTTTAACATCCTGCGCATATTGGCCGAAAGCACGACTGTAATCATCATAGGCAAACCCTCGGGTACAGCCATCACGATTACAGTAATACCCAGCGTCACCGCCATCATCACATCAGGGAAAATCATGTGAAAATCGCTGACATGCTCCACCACTCTTGCAAAGTTAAAACCATTTGCAATCACAATCGAATTAAATAAATTTGCAATCACAACAAAAACAGCGGCGGCATACCCAAAGCGGCTAATAGTTTTTGCAAGCTGTGCAAGGCGTGCCTTCAGTGGGCTGTCTATAGTGGCTTCTTGTATTTCTACTGCCAACTGCCCATAAAATGTACCGTCGCCCACACGACTGACACACATTACTCCCTCGCCACTGCATACCACACTACCGCGGAACAGCTCCGTGGCCGAAAGGAAATCGCCATCACCTGCTGTCCTGCTAAAACCCCCACCTATTTTGCAAGCCTCTTTTGTTTCTCCATTTAGTGCGGACTGGTCTACATGGAGTTCTCCCTGCAAAAGCACACCATCGGCAGGCACCCTCTCCCCTGCCCCGATGCTTACGATGTCACCCACAACAAGCTCGTCTATACTAAGCTCCACCAAACGCCCATCGCGTTTTACGCGGCATTTTATATTAGCAGCTTCTTCTTGCAGTTTTTCAAACGCTGTTTCGCTTCCCATTTCCGATAACGTAGAAATAAGCGTCGCAAGCAAAACCGCCACCGCGATTCCTACACTTTCGTACCAGTTAGCATCACGGAACATAAGCAGCAAATTAACACCCAATGCCAAAAGCAAAATTCTAATAATCGGGTCGCCAAAGCTCGCCAAATACCTCCTAAAAAAACTCACCCTCGCCCTCTTTGTAAGCGCGTTTGTGCCATGCTGTTGCGCCGAGAGTTCAGCGTTTTTTGTGCTATGCCCTTTATATTTGTTCATAACCGGCCTCCTTACATAGACAAGTTATACATATGCAGAGCATGGCCACTTTAGTATAACGAAATAACTCCTCTCATAATCAATCAGCCCATCCTTTTTCATGCGAGACAGCTCTCTCGATAACGCGCTGCGCTCTACATTGAGATACTCTGCCATAATATTTCTGTTTATGGGTATGCTAAAAGAAAGGCTTTTTTTCTCGCAAGAAATTTTGTGCAAGTAGTTAAGGATTTTTTCACGAACTGTAGGCTCCAACAGACAGTTGATTCTTTCATGGAGTTCGAGACCTTTTTCTGCTACGAGGGTTATAAAATTTTGTAACATTGTTTTGTGGTTAATGCAATTTTCGTCACAAGGAGTCAAAATTTTATTGTAAGCAACCATCATTACGGTGGTGTCACGAGTGGCTTGTACGGTTAGCGGACTCACACGGCCGGGGCTTGCGGCCAAAAGTACGCCTATTGCACCGCCCTTTTCCACCATGGTTATGATAATCATCTTGCCTGTGGCATTCCATTTTATAGACTGCACACTGCCCTCCAGTATAAAACCGAACTCATCTGCCTCTGCACCTGCTTCTATTATGATTTCGCCTTTTTTGAAATAGGCGATGCGCGTGTTTTTGCATTTTTCAAAAATCTCCATTGCGCTCCCTTTCTGTTGCACATGCAACATTTTATTTTGTCTGATTATAGTATAGTTGTGCAGAAAAATAAATTTTTGGAGGTATTTTATGAAAAAACTACTTATTCTTGTACTGGCTGCGATGCTTTTATTTGTTTCTTGCGGAGCAGAAGAAGAGTATGAGGCTATGACAATCCGCGTAGCGGCAATGCGCGGGCCTACCGCGATGGGCTTATTGCATATGATGGATAACAGTAATCATGAGTTTGAAATCCTGGGTTCACCCGACCTTGTTCCCCCGTTGTTTGCACAGGGTGCGGTAGATATTGCCGCCGTGCCGGGCAATCTTGCCGCCGTTTTGCATAACAGAATGGATGTAAAAGCTCTCGCAGTCGTAACCCTTGGCGTATTGCATATCGTGGATACAACCGATACAATACACAGCATACAAGACCTCGCGGGTCGTACTGTTTTTTTACATGGTCAGGGTGCAACTCCTGAGTTCGCATTAAATTATGTCTTGACACAAAACGGACTTACGCCCGGTGTGGATGTGTATATAGAGTATCGTGCAGAACATTCCGAAATCGCCGCATTGCTCGAAAGCGGACATGCCGAAATCGCATTGCTTCCCGAGCCTTTTGTGAGTACAGTACTCATGCGCGACATAGATGGACTACGTGTTGTATTAGATTTGACCGAAGAATGGAATCGAGTACAGCCGCATTATGACCTCATCATGAGTGTTGTCATCGCCTCCCGAGAATTTGCAGAAAACCATCCCGAGGCCATTGTCTCCTTTATGGAAGAATACGCCGCTTCGGTGGCATTTGTTAATGCAAATGTGGCAGAGGCCGCACAGCTGGCCGTTGATTTTGATATAATCCCAAATACCAACATCGCCGCTTCCGCCATCCCCCGCACAAATATTGTTTTTATCACAGGCGAAGAAATGCGCCAAAATCTCTTGGGCTTCTACCAAGTATTGTACAATGAAGAGCCACAATCCATAGGAGGCGGTATGCCTGCGGACAGCTTTTTCTTTATGCCTTAAAACCCTACCTGTCGTATTTTTTTGGCTGTTGGTCTGGGAGGGCGCTTATGCCCTGATTGGTAGTGACATAATTATCGTATCGCCGCGTACAGCATTTACGCGGCTTTTTGCGTTGTCTCAGACAGCCACTTTTTGGGAAAGCATAGGAATGTCTCTACAGCGGATTTTGCGCGGCTTTTTGCTCGCACTGGTGGTAGGAGTGATTGTCGCGGCTCTTTCTGCACAGTTTTCTGTTTTTAAAAAACTCGTTGCACCTGCAATCAATGTTATTAATGCCGTACCGATTGCGTCATTTACTTTACTTGCACTTATGGCCTTTCATTCTTCACAACTAGCAGTTTTCATTGCATTTATTACTGTCATGCCCATTGTTTTTTATAACACAATAAAGGGAATCGAAAACACAGACAAAAAATTATTGCAAATGGCGACCCTTTTTGATGTACCTCAGTACAAAAAGATTTTTTATATCTATTTTAAGACCGTCGCGCCATATGTAGTGTCTGCCGCGACGGTGGGCATCGGATTTGCGTGGAAATCCGGCATCGCTGCAGAGCTAATCGGCGTGGTGCGTGGCACCATCGGTGCTAATTTGCATACGGCGCGGATTTTTCTTAATACAGCAGACCTGTATGCATGGACGATTGCAATTGTGTTGCTTAGTTATTTAATGGAACGTGCTTTCCGATTCTTTTTCAGCAAGGTGGTCACATGGAAATCTCTTTGAAAAATATTTGCAAATCCTACGATGACCCACCACAGAAGGTTTTGGATGGGTTATCTTTTACGTTCGGCGATGGTTTTACATTTATTATGGGGGCTTCGGGGATTGGCAAGACGACACTTGTTAATATTATCGCAGGATTTGTAAAACCCGACAGCGGCGAAATCATCGGCATGGAGGGCAAAAAGGTTTCCATGGTATTCCAAGAGGACAGACTGCTGGAATGGGAAACAGCACTGACAAATGTTACATTTGTAAAAAAAGAACGCGAATATGCCACGCGGCTTCTTACACAGGCGGGACTCGGCGACAGTCTGCATAAAAAAGCATCGGAACTCAGCGGCGGCATGAAACGTCGTGTCTGCCTATGCCGCGCACTCATTGCCGACTACGATGTACTAATCCTCGATGAGCCATTCAAAGGACTCGATACCGAGCTAAAGCCCATAATCATGCAAATGGTAAAAGAACATGCCCACGGTATAATCATATGTATCACACATGACCCCGCAGAGGCAGAGTTTTTGGGTCGTGACGGAAGTGCGAATATGGTCTTGGATGCGCAATGAAAAGACCGGCAACATCAGGAGTTGCCGAAGTGCGCTGGTAGGGGTCGCGAGCGGAAGTTGCGTTCGCTATGCTACGCCTTTGCTCCTCTGGTATCACGGCTAAAAATACTGCCTCCGACGTTGCCGTCGTCGGCAGTATTTTTAGCCGTGATAATGCGTTACGCGGCGCACGCAATCGCTCACTGCAATCTTCCGCTCGCGACCCCTACCAGCGCACTTCGGTAACTCCTGCAACAGCTGATTTAAAAGGGCTTGAGCGGTTATGACCAAAACATCTACATTTCACGTTTACATTTTTATGTCAAAATGGTAACATAAGTGGTATTTACACAAATTTTATAATGGAAATGGTGACAACATGAGAACCTACAATTTTTCCGCAGGGCCTGCTGCATTACCGCAGGAAGTTTTGGAACGCGCCGCCAGAGAATTAGTGGAATACGGCGACGCGGGTATGTCAGTTATGGAGATGAGCCACCGCTCAAAATCTTACGAGGACATACACAACGCCGCCACACAGCTATTGCGCGACCTCATGAACATACCCCAAAATTACAAGGTCTTATTTTTACAAGGCGGAGCATCACAGCAGTTTGCTATGATTCCGATGAACCTTTCAAAAAAGGGTAAGGCTGACTTTGTAATCACAGGCGAATGGGCTACACGAGCCTACAAAGAAGCATCCCGCATACTTAATGCGAATATCGCCGCAAGCTCCGAAGCACAAAAATTTGCCAACATCCCGGAAATCACAAAGATTTCTGCCGATGCCGATTATTTTCATATATGCACAAACAATACGATTTGTGGCACGAGGTTTACAGAAATCCCCGACACAGGCAATGTTCCCCTGGTCGCAGATATGTCGTCCGGTATTTTGTCAGAGGTTTTTGATGTGCAAAAATTCGGCCTAATCTACGCAGGTGCGCAAAAAAACATCGGCCCCGCAGGTGTCACAGTCGTGATTATCCGTGAGGATTTATTAGAAAACGAAAACAAACTTCCCGCATTTATGCAATACAAAACCCACGCCGACGCAGGCTCTATGTATAACACACCGCCGACATATTCTATCTACATGGCAAAATTATGTTTTGAGTGGCTAAAGTCTAAGGGTGGTGTTGCCGGGATTCAAAAGGTCAACGAGGCTAAAGCAAAAATCCTCTACGACTTCTTGGACGAGTCCTCCCTATTTAAAGGAATCGCCGCCAAATCCCATCGCTCACTCATGAATATCCCCTTCACCACAGGCGACGAAACCAAGGATAAGCAATTTGTAAAAGAAGCCGCATCAGCAGGACTGGAAAACCTTGGCGGACACCGCTTGGTAGGCGGTCTGCGTGCGAGTATCTATAACGCAATGCCAACCGAGGGTGTACAAGCTTTGGTTGACTTTATGAAAAAATTTCAAAATTAACTAACCCGCACCTAAAACAGGAGGAGATATAATGTTTAAGATTTTGACACGTAACAAAATTGCCGAATGCGGTCTAAATGAATTACCAAATGCACAATTTACAGTATCTGATGATGAAAAAAGTCCTGATGGGATTATACTGCGGAGCTATGTGCTTCCCGAGTCGGAGCTGACACCGGGCTTGCAGGCCATTGGCCGTGCAGGTGCGGGTTATAATAATATCCCCGTCGATGCTTGTGCAGAAAAGGGGATTGTTGTTTTTAATACTCCCGGTGCCAATGCGAATGGGGTAAAAGAAATGGTTTTGGCGGGGCTTTTGCTTTCTTCTCGCGACATATACGGTGGGATTAGTTGGGCGCAGAGTCTACAGGGCGAAACCGGCGTGGCCAAAACCGTAGAAAAAGGCAAATCTGAATTTGTCGGACCCGAAATTTCGGGCAAAAAGCTTGGAGTTATTGGACTCGGAGCGATTGGTGGGCTTGTGGCTAATGCTTGCCGCTTGCTCGGCATGAGCGTGGTGGGCTATGACCCATTTATTTCTGTAGACGCGGCATGGGGACTTTCTCGCGGAGTTCATAAGGCTCCCGATTTGGACACGCTTTTGAGCGAATGCGATTATATTTCACTCCATGTACCTGTTACAAATGATACAAAGGGTATGTTTAATAAAGAAATGTTTGCTAAATGCAAAAAAGGCATGAGAATCATTAATACTGCAAGAGCGGAACTTGTGGACGATGCCGCTCTGTTACACGCCATAGATGACGGAACTGTTTTTTGCTATGTTACAGATTTCCCTACGGAAAATATGCTGGGTCATAAGAGGATTGTTCCGATTCCGCACCTTGGGTCATCCACTCCCGAATCAGAGGACAACTGCGCGACCATGGCATCCGCACAACTGCGCGACTATCTGCTGTATGGCAACATAAAAAATTCTGTCAATTTTCCAAACTGTGAGCTTCCGTATGTGGGTAAAAAACGGATTTGTGTGATTCACCGCAACCTGCCAAAGGTGATTAACCCCGTGACAACCATGCTCGCCGACCGCTCCAGCAATATAGCCAACATGCTCATGAAAAGCCGCGGCGAGTTTGCATACGCTATGATTGACGTGGATTGCCCGGACCTCAAAAATATTGAGACAGAAATCGCGGCACTACCGAATATAATTAAAGTAAGGGTGATATAAAATGGGCGTGACAATAAGAGCATTCAAAGCATTGCGCCCAAAACCCGACCTCGCCTCAAAAGTAGCCGCATTACCCTACGATGTTATGAATACAGAAGAAGCACGCGAAATGGCGACGGGCAATCCATATTCATTTTTGCATGTGGATAAGGCAGAGATTGACCTACCGCCGGATACAGACCCATACAGCAATCAGGTTTATTCAAAAGCGGCAGAAAATCTAAAATCACTGGCCAAAACCGCGATGCTCCGGGACGAACAGCCCAACTTATATATCTATCGCCTTACGGGATACGGCCAAACGCAAACAGGCCTTGCCGCCTGTGTGTCGGCGGCAGAATACGAGCTTGGGTTAATCAAACGCCACGAGTTTACCCGCCCTGACAAGGAGCAAGACCGTATAAACCACATGGAGGCATGTGAAGCACATACAGGTCCGATTTTTCTGGCGTATCGTTCTGACGAATCAGCAAAACCCGAAGAAATAATATCCGAGTGCATAAAGCAAACCCCTGTCTATGACTTTACGGCAGAGGACAACGTGCGCCACGAAATGTGGGTAATCTCCGATAAGACGACACAGGACGCTCTCGCCGCCGCATTCCGCGATATTTCATATCTTTATATAGCCGACGGTCATCACCGCAATGCTACCGCGGTAAAAGTTGCACATGCCCGCAACGAAAAGATTACATCCGCAGGCGGTGACTTAGACCCCAATGCCGAGCATGATTTCTACCTTGCCGTCATATTCCCGCATTCACAGTTAAAAATCTTGGATTACAACCGTGTAGTAAAGGACTTAAACGGCATGGATAAGGCTTCGTTTTTGGGCAAACTAAACGAGGGGTGGAGTATAGAAAAATCCCCTACCCCTGTCAAACCCTCCAAAAAGCACGAAGTTGGCATGTATATGTCAAAACAATGGTACAAACTCACAGCAAAAAATCCACCCGGAGCAGATGATGCAATCGGCAACTTGGACTGCTCCGTACTACAAAACTCCTTACTCTCCCCCATACTTGGCATCACAGACCCCCGCTCTGATAAGCGGATAGACTTTGTGGGCGGTATCCGCGGTTTGGAGGAGTTAGAAAAACGTGTAAACAGTGGCGAAATGGCAGTTGCCTTTGCCCTATTCCCTACCTCTATGGAAGAACTGATGAACGTAGCAGACAAAGGTCAAATAATGCCGCCAAAGTCTACGTGGTTTGAGCCAAAGTTGCGAAGCGGGTTGCTTGTTCATAATTTTTAAGCAACCTTTACAAGGAGCGTGTTGAATAAGGAGGACTCCCTGTGAATTTTATTAAATCATTTTTTTCCAGACTTTTTGGAAATCCAAACAAGGATGAAATCATCAACAATCTGCTCGGCATATTAAATCCACAAGACTTTGAAATCATAGCTGTACGCGGCAAATCATGCCGCATTGTTTTTGCTAATGAAACAGCAAAAAGCCGCACCTATACACAGGAAGGCCATACAGATGATTGCAAAGTCGGCTTATCAAAAAACTTTCCATCTCTTTGTCAACACTGCCCACATAGCACCCGTAAAAATGAAATACCTAGTTCTTTCGAAATAAAGGATATAAACAACAGAACATATCAAGCAAGCTTTAGCGATGTAAAGTGGGTGGATGGTGCCGCGGCCACTGTTTTTGTGTTTAACGATATTACTTTTGAAACAGAGGCAAAAAACAAGCTTTTTAGGCTGGCGTATATTGACCAGCTAACAGGTGTACCAAACAGGCAAAAGCTAAAAGAGGACTTTAGCGCACTGGAAGAAAAAATCGAAAACAATGAACTCACAGGCATCGTGTCGCTATTCGACCTTGACCATTTCAAGGCAATTAACGATACATACGGACATAACACAGGCGACATAGTGTTGCGCAGACTTGCAGAGCATTTTGAGGGGGACTCGGATTTTAACGGACATTTGTACAGGCTGGGCGGCGATGAATTTGTGCTTTTATTCTCTGACCCCGTCGAGCGTTTTTCTTCGCCTGAGGAGGTAGAAAACCACTATTCCAATCTGCTTAACAAAACTTTACGTTCCTATTCCCTACCCAACATAGAGCTAAAATGCACACTTAGCATGGGCGTTACATCCTTCCCTAAAAACGGAACAAATCTCTCTGAGCTTATGCGAAAAGCAGACATCGCACTATACCAAGCAAAAGAAGCAGGACGCAATCAGATACACCTCTTTATTGACAAATACGAAACTTCTCCAAAGTTTAAGGATGTATACATCAACATAAAACCCATCCTATGCAAAGATGATAAAACTTTTGGCTACGAACTTACTGACGATACGGCAAGCAGTGTCGACGATGACGATACCGTAAAACTGCAAGAATTTAACCGAACACTGGAGGCAATTGGGCTAAACAATATGGAAGAGGGCAAGTATTACTTTATCCCCTATTCTTTGCAATTGTTAAACCCGATGGTGCTTAAAAATCTACCCGTGGACAAACTTGTCATACAAGTTAATACAAAAACCATAGCATCAAGCGATTTGGAACAATACAAAAATTTACGTTCACATGGCTACAAGCTGGCACTGTTTGAGCTAAGTAGTGACTCGCCCAATATTGAGCTAATCAGGTTGGCGGACTATTGCAAATTTAGTGCCGATGACGATGATTTAAAAAAACAGCGCGTGACCATCGCAGAAAACAGTGACAAGGGTTTTATCGCAACCGATGTAAACTCTATCTCTGATTACAAGGTGGCAAAAAGCGTAGGATTCCAATATTTCCAAGGCTTTTATTTTAACCAACCCGTAAAAGAAAGACGCGACAAAGAAATTAATCCGTTAAAAATAAATTACATGCGTTTATTAAAATTATCCAATGCGGACGACTATATGGACTTTAGCGAAATAAGCAATGTTATCTCCTCTGATGTTGCACTCACATACAAACTGCTTCGCATCCTAAACTCTGCGGCTGTTGGTCTGCGAAATGTCTCTTCTATTTCTGCGGCGGTGGCATATCTCGGAGAAGGTAATCTAAAAAAATGGATTGCCGTGCTTGCACTGCGAGGCATCGCAGAGGATAAACCACTCGAACTCATCAGACTCTCCCTAATCCGAGCAAGATTTGGGGAGCTGTTATCACCGCATTTTAGAGTAAGGCGCAATCCATCCAAGGTTTTTATGGTCGGCCTGCTATCCCTCTTACACATAGCCCTTGATGTGACCAGAGAGCAAATGCTGGAGGATATACCCGTGGATGACGATATACGTGATTCATTTATATCCAAAGATGGTATATACTCCGAGCTGCTTAGCTTCTTTTATGATTATGAATACTCAAACTGGGAACTCGTCTCCGAGTTTTCTAAACGCAATAGCCTGGATACCTCTACCATGAACGACGCTTATCTGGAGTCGGTAAAATGGTATAACGATTTGGCGAGTGACGAATAACCATGAAGCTCCTACTTAAACTAATCAAAGCATCACGCGCATACTGGTCGTATCTTGTCATATCATTGCTTGCCATCGTGGGTATGACTGCGGCGCAGTTGTACGCGCCATTGGTGGTACGCCGCCTCACCGATATGGCAATCAATGCCGACCCGCGCCTTGCCGACGAAGCACTGCGGCTTGGGCTTATTTTGGGTGGGGTTTATTTGTTGCAAGCGATATGTGCATACATACGTTCATATTTTACGCATTATGCGGCATGGCATTTTGTTGCAGATTTGCGCACGCGGGTTTACGCCACATTACAGCGGCTGTCCATGAAATTTTACCATGACAAACAAACGGGACAAATCATGTCGCGTGTGGTAAATGACACAAACAACATCGAAGTATTGATTGCCCATGCGGTGCCTGATATTTTGGTTAACTTGGCGATTCTTATAGGTGTTGCTATTATTTTGTTTGCCATTAACCCATTGCTTGCGGCGTTGAGCCTATTAGCGATGCCCATACTCTTGGTGATGAGCGTGGCATTTGCAAAGCGCGTTTTGCCGATTTTTCGTGATGCACAACAAATTTTAGGCGAACTAAACGCAAACTTGCAGGACAATATCTCGGGCATGAAAGAAATCCAAGTTTTTAACCAACATACACGCGAAAAAGAAAAAATAAAAAAAAGCGCGCGTGGCCATGCGATGGCGGTTTTGCGAGCATTACGGCTTAGTGCGGCATATGGCAGTGCTGTACAGTATTTTTCCGGCATGGGGTCGGTGGTAGTGGTTGCATATGGTGGTTATATGGCATTGCATGGCAATGTACCTGTTGCGGATATTGTGGCATTTTTGATGTATCTTGCGATTTTTTACCAGCCTGTGACAATGCTTGCGCGCATTAACGAGGATTTGCAGACATCCATCGCAGGTGCCGAGCGCGTTTTCGAAATCCTCGACGCGGAGATTGATGTAAAAGAAAAAGAAAATCCCCAGGAGCTAAAAAACGTCAAGGGGCATATTGTTTACAGCAATGTATCCTTCCACTATATAGAAGGCAATGATGTGTTAAAAAATATTAATGTAGAAATAAAACCCGGCGAAGTCGTTGCACTTGTAGGCCCTACAGGCGTAGGCAAAACTACTTTTATTAACCTGCTCAACCGATTTTATGACCCTGTGGACGGCACGATTACACTGGATGGGCATGACTTGCGTGATGTTTCGCTAAAAAGCCTTAGGCATTCTATGAGCAATGTTTTACAGGATGTTTTCCTCTTTAATGATACATTAGAAGAAAATATCGGATACGGCCGCCCCGATGCAAGCCGCGAAGAAATCATAAAAGCCTCACAGCTCGCCCGCGCCGATGATTTTATCACTGCACTAAACGACGGATACGAGACAATGGTCGGCGAACGTGGGCTTCGACTTTCGGGTGGGCAAAAACAACGTGTATCTATTGCCCGTGCAGTTTTGCGAGACCGTCCGATTCTTATTTTGGATGAGGCAACCGCCGCCGTGGATGTCGAGACAGAAAAGCAAATCCGCGAAGCCATGGATGATGTAATGCGCAACCGCACCACCATCATCATCGCTCACCGCCTTTCCACAATAAAAAAAGCTGACAAAATAATAGTCCTAAACGAAGGGCAAATAGAAGATATGGGTACACATGACGAGCTGATGGAACGCGGCGGATTGTATGCCCATATGACAGGAATCAATATGTATGCGTAAACATGGATTGCATATCCTCGTAATTGTCTTGGCTGTTTTATTTTTGTTTATCGGAAACCGCATGACAGAGGTATACCAGCCACAAAACCCCTACGAAATGCCGTTTTACAATGCCGTTATCACAGAAATTTTGGATGTCAGAGAAACGGATCTGGGCTGGGGTCTTAGCACGAGCATCACCTTTTCTGCACGGCTCACAGGCACCGAACGGCGCGGAGAAATGATTACCGCAACCCAACATATCGACGATTTTTTTCTGGTAAACGAGCGCGAAGTATCTCTTGGCGACAGAATAGTTGTTGTATATGCTCCATGGGACGATGTGTTTTATTTTGCACACTATAACAGAATTAATCTTGTCGCAGTTCTTATTGCCATCTTTTTTGTCCTCATACTCCTTTTTGCAAAAATGAAAGGCTTTAACTCCATCATCGCACTTGGTTTTACATGCATGGCGGTGTTTTTGGTATTTGTACCCGCCATTTTGGCAGGACGAAATATCTACATCACCACCATAATAATCTGTGCATACGCAATTATCTCCACCCTGCTCATCGTAATCGGCTTTGAAAAAAAGGCCATGGCCGCAATGCTAGGCTGCCTTGGCGGAGTGTTTGTATCAGGACTTTTAATGCTTGCGGCTGATATGGTTTTTAGGCTTACCGGTGGGCTGGATCAAGAGACAGAGTTTTTGCTTCTACTGCCGACAGGGACCCCCATCAACCTACGAGCCATAATATTTGCGGGTGTTATTTTAGGTGCAGTCGGAGCCATTTTGGACGTGGCGATGTCCATCTCCTCATCCCTATGGGAGCTAAAAGAAGCCGGCGGTGTTTCTGATTTTAACAGCATTTTCAAATCAGGCATCAATATAGGAAAAGATATTTTAGGCACAATGCTCAACACACTAATCCTAGCATATATCGGAAGCTCCCTATCCTTAATTTTACTGCTCAATGTCAACTCTACATCACTCATCGCGCTCTTTAACGAAGAGCGAATCATCGTAGAATTTTTACGTGCCTTAATAGGCAGTTTTGGAATGCTGCTCGCGATTCCTCTAACGGCAGGGATATGTGGTTGGCTTTATGGTGGGCTAACGATTCAGAAAAATGAGTAAGCGCGTCCTTTTAATCCCCTGCCTCCGAAACGACACCGGGTCTATCCAGCCTTTCCTTATCCTTTATAGCCTTATTTGCTTTCCAGACATATAGCCCAAGAGAAACGCCGATTACACCATATACCATAAATGTCCGCATATATTCACCTGCATTGCCGTCATTAAACACAAACAATCCCACCGCAGGTGATACGATAAACATAGCATGGAAGAGCAAAAGTCCTACCATGGCATTTTTTACGCTTGCCCGGGCGGCAGTCGCGCCACCCACCAAAATCGCAGCGACAGAGAAAAATCCAATATTTCTATGCACGGTATAGGTGCTTACATGTCCCATGTCTTGTAAAAAAATAATCATACCCCAAGCCGCAAGCACAGTAGAAATAATTGTTGCAATTATCCGTGTACGGTCAACATCAATCCCCGATACATTGGCGATTTGTTGACTTTGCCCAACACTGCGGCAGTCCTGCCCGAGTTTTGTTTTAGAAAAATAAACAATGAACAAGCCCACAGCCGCGATTACCATGCCTGTAACGACAGGCACCCTGTCTACACGGCTAATTTCTACTACAAAATTAGAAATACCGGGCAACAAGTCAAGCCTGGTAATGTACGGATGATTTTGCAACTCATTGTACCAATAATAAATTTGCCCCGAGCTAAAAATTGCAAAGGCCAGAATTGCCCCGCACACTGCGATTTTTAGGCAAAAAGACCAGAGTGGCTCGTTTAGCTTGGACAAAACGGCGGGGTTTTTCTTCATATAAATACGTCTGATTACAAGGAAGGCAAACACCGCAAGCGAAACCACCGCAAGTGCATAAATAAACTCTATACGCCAAAGGTTATTTAAAGCTCTGGCCATACCCGGTATTTCATTTTGAAATCCCCTGCCCGTCATTTCTCCCGCGGGCAAGCCCATTTCAAAAGAGCTTCTGATGCCTACGGGGCGCACGCCCTCTGCTACAGGGTTTATCATCCTATGCCCACGTGTCACAGGGATAATACCGCCGACCACAAAAAGAAGAAATATTTCATACAAACCACCTGCAAAAAAGCCTACGATAAGACTTGCGACCATTTCCTGCCCGCGAGTCTTGTTATAAAGTTTTCCGGTCAAAAAGCCAAAAAGGATTGCGATAGGTGTAGCAATGGCAAAACAAAGCAAAAGTCCTCCAATCCCGGGGAATAATGCATAATGGTAACGCACAAAAACGATGGAAAGCAGTCCCGCCAACGCCCCTACGACTATACCAAAGTTCAGCCCAAGTCCCGCCATTATAGGGATAATAAGCGAAAGCACCAATACTCCATTTCTAAAAAACCGTGAAATAATGTCGTTGGTAAAAGAACTGGGCGTAAAGGTATCAGAAACAATAAAACCAAAGACAACAAATCCCAAAAAAATAATTGTTACAATATTGTCAAGCAAAAAAGCGCGGATTTTTTCGCCGCTTATATTCGTCGTCATCATTTGCCTCCCTTACTCATTTGCGCAAGCGCGTAAAGAATAATTCCGTTTTGTACTACCATGCGTATCTGGTTAACTACACCTGCTACATCTGTCCCCGCAAGTGCGCGACTAAATACAGGCAATACTATAGCAATAAGCCCCTGGAACACAAATGTACCTACGACAACATTTGTGACATTTGCTCTTTGCTTACTCGCACCGCCCACCAAAATGCCGGCAATCGCAGGGAACGCCATAAACATAGGGAAGTCATAAAGCTGGATAAATCCAAAACCCTGTGCATAAACAATCACGCCAAACGCCGCGATTGCAGTAGACATCATATTTGCAATGACCCTGCTTCGGTCTACATTAATACCTGTTGCCTTTGCAAAAAGCGGATTTCTGCCGACTGCGGAAATCGCAATCCCTGCCTTTGTGCGAAAGAACAAGTACATCAACAGGCAAGCTACAAAAACAACCAGCAACTCTCCTGTGCGCACTTCAAGTCCAAAAACTTCGAAATACAAAAATTCTGCCAAAATAAAATTAGCACCAAAATAATCCAAAGGAATTTGATGCCTAAGCCCATCACCGAGAAAGAAAACCATATTTGGGTGATTTATCGGAATCGCAAGCCACACCAACCCAAAAGCGGCAGTAATGGCAAACCCGGTATAAGGAGCTATTGCCATCTCACTACCCTTTACCGCATTCATCAATCTTCCATAAAGGTATCCCGACAGACTTCCAAAAACCAATGCAGTGACAGATGAAACAATAATAAACCAAATTCCTGTAAAACCTGCCGCCAAAACAAGCACCATGGCAAGAAGCCCATTTACAATGCCTATGGGCAAAGCAAAGTTTGGCCCTGTACCGGACTGTATGGAAGGCACATTGGCTAACGCAAAAATCGCCCACACACCAAAGAAATGTAAGCTTGCAGAAATCAATGTAGCAATACTAAATCCAAAAACTACACCCAGTACCAAAACAGCCAAGTACAAACCGCCGACTACCCTAGTAGAGAATGGTATTTTCTTAAATAAGCTTAGCAAGCTAAATCTTTCCTGTGCAAGTTCAGTCATGTTTTCCCCCCTCTAAATCTTTGATGCCTGACATCAATAGCCCAAACTTTGTCGGCGAAGCATCCGGCGGCAAAATCCCTGCAACTTGTCCTTCGCAGATGACGGCAATTCTGTCACAAATACTGCAAAGCTCCGCAAGCTCCGAAGAGGTCATGACGATTGTCATACCTTTGTCACGGCTAAGCTCCAAAAGTAGGTCAAGTATTAATTTTTTAGCACCTATATCTATACCGCGTGTTGGCTCCGATACAAAAAGGATGGTCGGTTTTTGTGTCAAAGCCCTCGCCACACACACCTTCTGCTGGTTGCCTCCGCTTAGCCTGCCAGTGTGTTGCCGCTCAGATGTACAGCGGATGTCGAGCATATCTATCATCTTGCGTGCGTTCCGGCGGATTTTCTTCTTGTCCGTCATTTTAAATACATTCAAAAATTCAGATTTTATATTCATCGCCGTAAACATGATATTGTAGTCTATGGCCTTCTCTACTAAAAGACCCACTTCTTTTCTATCCTCGCTTACAAACGCCAAACCTGAGTCCAAAACTTTTCTCGTATCGTTTAGTGGCAAGCTTTCATCGTCGATGGTGATATTTCCCCTTGCCTCATACATTCCCATTATGCCGTTTGCAATCCCAAGCTTACCCTGCCCCGCGAGCCCACCTATGCCAAATATTTCTCCCTTACGCACGTCAAAACTTACGCCTTTTACACGTTCGTTAGGCATGGCAACATGCAGGTCTTTTACAGAAAGTTTGATTTCGTCGCTTATTTCTCGCGCCTCTGTGCTTGTTCTTTCTATGCTCACTTGTCTGCCAACCATGTATTCTGCTATTTCGAGGGCATTTGTATCTTTTACATCCTTCGTTATAACAAACTCACCGTCACGCAAAATCGTTACCCTGTCTGCAACAGCCGTGATTTCGTTAAGGCGGTGGCTTATGAATATGATGGCTATGCCTCTTTTAGAAATATTGCGCATGGCCTGCAACAGGCTCTCTGCCTCTGACTCCGTAAGCACCGCCGTAGGCTCATCCAAAACCAACAATTTCAACTCTGTCTTATCAATCTCGCGTGCGATTTCTACAAACTGCATATAGCCGATGGGCAAACCCTTTACCAGAGTAAATTCTTCTATGCTCATATCCAACTTGTCCAGAGCAATCCTTGCGTCCTTATTCATTTTTTTAAAATCTAGAGTTTTCATACGCCTTCCAAAAAGCGTGGATGTGATTTTGTTTTTCACGTTGTTTTTTTCAATTTCACGATTGAGTTTAATGTTTTCTGCGATAGTGAAGCCGGGGATAAGCATGAATTCCTGATGCACCATGCCTATGCCAAGAGCCATTGCTTCAAAAGGGGATTTGGCCTCCACTTTTTCGCCGTTCAGCTCAATTTCACCTTCATATCCGCCTGTCGTATGTATGACGGGCATACCGAAAAGAATATTCATAAGGGTGGATTTTCCCGCGCCATTTTCGCCGATAAGCGCGTGGATTTCTCCGGGTCGGATGTCAAAACTCACATCATGCAAAACCTGATTGCCTGAATAATTTTTTGATATGCCTTTAAATTCTAACAAGTTGCGGCTCATGTTCCGCCTCCGTTTTGCTTAATATAATGCCGCGAAACGGTTTAACCCATTCCGCGGCAAGATTTGTTTTAGTATACGATGTATGGCATTAATATAACATACATTGTGGAGAATGTGTCATCTCCGATTTGCAACGGTGTCAGTATCGGATACATGCGTTCACCTAAGACCTCTTCTGCGTAGTCACCAAATAGCCGAAGAAGAACTGCCGTATCTACATGACCGACTTCTTGCGAAACACGCTCGTTAAGCCACTCTACAGCGTACATAAAACCTACTGTTGTGTATGCCATGCTTCCGGGCAATGCCCAGTTTGCCAGTCTTCCTGACATGTCGGCATCGTTAATCGCGCTTCTTGTTGCTCCGATAATTTCAGAGATACTAAAGCCTTGTACCGCTTCTTCTTGTGTTGCGGCAAGACCAAGTGCTTGTGGGAATGCGTGGAAAGGTGAAGGACAGCAAGGCTGTACATACATTGCACCATGTTCAAGTACTTGTTGCAAAAGTGGAATTTGTTGGCCGCAGTTTGTGGAGAAAAACGCAGTGTTTCTGCCAAGGGCTTCTACTTGTCTGCCTACGTCTTGTGAAATAAACAACTGACTCGCAGCCATGCCACCTTCTTCCATCGGGTCGGGTGAAGGGAGGTCGTAAAAACGCAAGCCCGCTGCCGCTGCTGCCGCTGCCATATTGTCGCGACGTGCGGCGAGCATTGGGATAGCCATATGTCTTGGGAATGAGTAGTGAGCAATAGCTTCTGCGCCCATCTCCACTGCTTGCTGTACAAACAACGCGCCTATATCGGGGTTGTTAACGTCAAGCGAAAGGTCAACCCTTGCGTATACGTCTCTTGGGTCTTCTGCCGCAGATGCTACCACGATGAATATATCGTCACCGCGGATCTCGCGTACTGCGTCTATTGCCGCATTTGTGTTTGCAACCGCTTGGTTTATCACAATCGCGCCTACGTCGAGATTTGATGCAATCTCTACAAGGATGGTCAGCATCATTTCTGGCTCTGTTGCAAAGTACACAGGCCATGTCCTGTGAATCACTCTGTCCGAGCCAAATCTGTTTACCAAAGCTTCTGCACTGCGAAACTCCTCTTCGTTTTGGTCAACAGTGTTTGTTACCAGCGCGATAATGCCAGGGAATGGTGCATCGTCTACAGCTGGTGTTGTATCTTCTGTCGTAGGAGCGGTTGTGTCTGCGGGGGTAGTTGTGTCTACTACTTGATTTCCGCTATCAACCGGTGTCGGTGTCGCTTCATCTGAAGAACATGCTGTTACAACAAACAACATACATAGCGCCAAGATGAGTCCTAATGCCTTTTTCATGTTCACTCTCTTTTCTATAATTTTTTGCTACACGTTCAGTTCAACGAAACGATTTTCGTACAACTAATATGTAACGCATGACATATTATACGAAAAACATATTGCAGTCAAATTTTTTCGTTTTCCCTTGCCTTATATTTTATTTGTATTACAATATAGTAAAACATGTCAGAGGAGAAAATAATGGCGAAGAAAAAAGCTTCTGAATCAAAAAAGAACAAAGAAGTCATAATATTCGAGGATCACGCGGCAAAAGAAGAGGCGTTACATAACGCCCTGGCTAACATAGAAAAGCAGTTTGGCAAGGGCGCAGTCATGAAAATGGGCGAAAAAATGGGCGACATGAGTATCCCTGTAGTGACGACGGGAATAATAAGCATAGACGCTGCGCTTGGTGTTGGCGGCGTACCAAAGGGTCGGATTGTGGAAATCTACGGTCCGGAATCATCGGGCAAGACCACATTAGCACTGCATATAGTAGCAGAATGTCAAAAACTCGGAGGTATCGCAGGATATGTAGATGCGGAACATGCCATGGATCCCGTATATGCACGCAAGCTTGGCGTAAATATAGATGATTTGTATATTTCACAGCCCGACGATGGTGAACAAGCATTAGAAATCGCCGAGGCAATGGTACGCTCGGCGGCTATAGATGTGGTTGTCGTAGACTCTGTGGCAGCATTGGTTCCTCGTGCAGAAATCGAAGGCGAAATGGGGCAATCTACTGTAGGTGTGCAAGCTCGCCTCATGTCACAAGCTCTGCGAAAACTCACAGGGATTACGCACAAAACAAACTGCATAATTATTTTTATCAACCAATTGCGCGACAAAATTGGCGTAACATACGGAAGCCCTGAAACTACCACAGGTGGACGTGCATTGAAATTTTATTCATCCGTTCGCATAGACATACGCAGGGGCGAAGCTATTAAGGTCTCAGACAATCAAGTAGGCAACCGCACGAAAATCAAAATCACAAAAAACAAAGTCGCACCACCGTTTCGCACGGCAGAAGTGGATGTTATGTATGGCGAAGGAATATCAAAAGAAGCTGACCTGCTCGACCTTGGCGCACAGCTTAACTTGGTACAAAAAAGTGGCTCATGGTTTTCCTATGGAGAAACGCGGCTTGGGCAAGGACGTGAAAATGCAAAATTATATCTACGCGACCACCCGGAAATCCGCAGTGAAATAGAAGGAAAAGCAAGAGAACATTTTGGCATGAAACCCCTCGAAGCACTCGCAGCGGCAGACAATTTCATAAAAGTAGATAAAAAAGCATTGGAAACAGCCGATACAGCCGACGACAACGACGAATCCTTAGAAATTGAAATAATGGATATGGATGAGGAGTAATCAAAATGGAACGAAGAGGAAGAACAAACACTATCGGAGAAATGAAAATTTTTGCCGCAAGCGCGAGCAAAACCCTCGCCAAAAGTGTGGCAGTCCAGCTAAAGCTGGAGCTGGGCGATGCAGAGACAGGATTTTTCCCTGACAGTGAGTCAAAGGTAATTATTAACGAGACGGTACGTGGCGGAGATATTTTCATTATTCAATCTACCTGCGCACCTGTTAATGATAATTTGATGGAACTGCTTATCATGATAGATGCGATGAGGCGTTCTTCGGCAGGAAGGATAACTGCTGTCGTACCTTATTTTGGTTATGCAAGGCAAGATAGGCGTGCTAGGTCTCACGACCCGATAAGCGCGAAACTCGTGGCGGATATGATTACATCTGCGGGCGCGGACAGGATTCTTTCTATGGACTTGCACTGCCCGCAGATACAAGGATTTTTTAATATTCCGCTCGACCATTTGCGTGGCATCTACCTGTTTTTACAATACTATCGCATGAAGAGCGGCATCGGTGACAATCTTGATGATGTCGTGATTGTGTCACCAGATTTTGGTTCTGTTGCACGATGCAAATATTTTGCCGAGTTGCTTGGAGTGCCTCTTGCCATCGTTGACAAACGTAGGCTTGACGACAAAAAAAGCAAAATCGACCATTTCATAGGCGATGTAAGAGGCAAAAAAGCAATTCTTTTAGATGATGTGCTGGCTACAGGCGGCTCGCTTTGCAATGCCGCAAAAACTGTGATGGACAACGGAGCAAAAGATGTTTTTGCCTGTGTCACTCATCCCATCCTTTGTGGCGACGCTGTCAAAAACCTAATTGCGTCGGATATTAAGGAGCTTGTTGTGCTAGATACAATAGAGCTTACCCCTGAAAAGAGAAATGACAAAATAAAAGTGCTTTCCGTTGCCGAGTATCTTGCAAATGCCATTCATTGCATACACACAAATGAGTCCATCGGCGAACTGTTTGAAGTAATGAGTACAGACGGTATGGTTAGCTTTGAGACGCTTTAGTTTAGCGATACGCAATGCCCGCAGCTTTGTTGCGACACAGCCGATAACGGTAAAATACGGCATAGACGGAATACTAACGCTGGGCGCGGTATCCATGGCATCAAACAATAACAACTTGTTTGCACAACGCCTCGGAGCTGACGATTTCCAGCTTAGTATGCTACAGTTTATGCCTCAGATGTTGAGTCTTTTATTGCTCATCCCTATGGGCTTGTTTGCTGACAGCCTGAGCAACAAACGGCGTATGCTTTGTTTCGCGCTGGTAATGGCAGGCGTTTTTTTTGCTGTAGCAGGTAGTGCGGCTTTTTTGCCGGTACATATGGTCTATTTTTTTATCGGATTTTTGTCACTTGCGACCGTTTCTATAGGAATGTACAACCTAGCGTGGCAGTCATATTTTCCTGAGGTGGTGCCGGAGGGTGTTTTGGCAGGAAGCGAAAATCGCAACGATGTTTTGACCTTCCGCGCACGCATGACTATGATTGTATCACTGGTTGTCCCACTTAGTGTGGGTGCGATTTTGACTGCAATAGCAAGCGAAGAAGGCAAAATCGCTGCTCATCAAGTGTTTTATATACTCGCAGCAGTTATGCTAATTGCGAATGCGATTCATTTTAAAAAAATAAAAGCCATAAAACCTGCCACACCTAAGCGCGTTTCTTTTGCGGAAATGAAAACGGCGGCACGCAGGCTTTCTAAGAACAAGTTATTTGTTTATTTTTCGCTCACTATTTTATTTTTCCATATGATGTGGCACGCAGACTGGACGCTGTTTTTTATCGGTCAGCGGAACTACCTTGGCATGAACGAGGTCTTGCTTAGTCTCACACCTGTAGGTGCGATGATTACGCAACTTTTGACATTAAAATACTGGAGCAGGAATAACGCACGGCAGGGCGTGGAATGGCCACTTGCATATGGTATGGCAGGGCTGGCCTTTAGCCCATTGGCGATTATCGTCGGTGTGAGCATACCACATGCAGGTGTGGGAATCGCCGCGTTTTTGCTGATGCACGCGGCGGGGCAGATGGCTTTTGCAAACATAACGCTAAATCTGTTCCAATGTCTGCTAAAGGTCGTAGATGAGGATTATCGCAGTTTTTCGATTTCCGTATATATTATGTTTATAACGCTAAGCAATGCTGTCATGCCTGTGGTGGGTGTCGCAATATACCGCGGACTCGGCGGTAACAGAGAAGCGTTGATTTATACTTTTGCAATGTTTTTTGTGCTAAGATTTGTTGCGGCGGGATTGTGGCTACTTTATGTAAAACATGCGGAGAAAGTGAGGGCGGAGAATGCAAAGCAATGACATAAGCAAACTACGCAAATACTATGCAGGGTTAAATTTTGCGCAGAAAAAAATTTTTATAGTGAATTTGAAAAGCAAGCTGGACAATGTTAACAGTGAGCCGCACAGGACGCTCTTAGAAGAATGTGTGAAATCATATAATGAGGAAGTGCGCGAACGTAACGCGGCGGCAGGATACGAAAATAAAATGCCCGAGGTCTCTGCTGACACTTTTGCGATTGCACTATCCAGCCTAATCGGAGGTGGGCTGTTTGTCGGAGTGGGTGCGGCTGCGATAAGGGCAAAGCTGTTAGGAAAATGGCAATGCGATGAACGTAGTTTTTATTATTTCTTTAACGAGGACGGCTCGTTTGAAACAAACGAATTTGATGGAGATGGTGATATATTGCATGGTGATTTTACCGTCAGCCCTGACAATATTGTATTAATCGAGCCTTGTGAGCAGTTGCGTTTTGATACCCTTATGTTTTCGCAAACGGGAGACAGCTTGATTATCAGGCTAAAGGATGGGTTAACCTTCGAGTATAAGAAATCAGTATAAAAAATTTTGCCACCATTCTATTACGCGAAAACGCACCACAAGCTCGGGTGAGCTTTCTTCTTGATGCATCAGAAGCCTAAATCCATCTTCGCTTACAGTTTCGGAGAGCCGGGCGCGCCCCTCTTCTGTTGCGGTCATATCTACATAACATAGCGGCGGAAACATAAGACACCACCAATTTTGACCCTCGCCGCTACCGATTATAATTTGTACGGCTTCATAGTTACCCGGGGGAAATGCCATGTTGCCGTAAAATGTCGTAGGGAAAAACACATCTGTCATCTCTGCACTAACCTCATGAGCAAAACCCGCATTGTGTACCGCGTTTTGCGCGTGGAGCTGTAAAGACGGCAACATCTCACGGAAATTTTCGCGTGTTGTAATAATGTCAGACTCTGCCATAAATTTGTTCGCAAACTCTTCCAAAATCTCTGTGCGCACATGATATTTTAGCTCTTGCTCATTTTCGCAGTCACTATGCGCCATCACATGGAATCTAATTACATTTTGTGCAATATTCTCTTGCGTCACAGCCGAGTACACATAGGTATACGCGGCGACACAAAAGGCGAAAAGCATACCGATACATAATGATACTGCAAGGATTTTACTTTCTTTTTTAAGCCAATTAATCATTTTAAATTCCCCTTTTAAATTTTCATATGATACCTCATGGGTACATCCTTGCCTTTAAAATTGCCATTTATACAGGGAATATTGACAAATCATTTAAGTTGAACTATCATACACTTGAACATTCGCTCAAGTGTATCAGGAGGTAGACCATGCAAAAAAATGTATGTGACTGTGTCATCATCCACGAGGAGGTAGTAGAACGTGTACGCAGTTCCATGCCCGATAGCGACAAGCTGTACAACCTCGCAAATCTTTATAAAATGTTTTCTGACAATACTCGGCTAAAAATTTTGTCTGCGTTGTCATGTGAGGAAATGTGTGTGTGTGACCTTGCGGCATTGTTAAATATGACAGTATCGGCCATTTCACATCAACTAAAATCGCTCCGTCTTGCTAATCTGGTGAAATACGAAAAACAGGGCAAAATTGTTTATTATTCACTTGCCGACTGCCATGCACGAGAAATTTTCAAAATGGGACTGGAACATATCATGGAGTAAGTTTTTTTACCCGAACATTTGAATATATGTTCAAGTATAATCATTAAGGGGGCTTAATTATGAAAACATGTTGTGAAAAAGAACGGCCAAACCGAGCCACATTATGGCTTACAGTGGGAGCTGTTACATTTTTTGCGGGTATTGTCTTTATGTATGTGATTGACACGTATGTGAGTAAATATCTCGCACTTGGATTCTTTACATTCAGCTATTTGCTTCTTGGAGGAAAAGTGCTTCTTCGCATGTTTAAAAATATCGCAAGGGGTCAAATTTTTGATGAAAATTTCCTCATGGGTGTTGCCACACTCGGTGCGATTGCGATAGGCAAATATGCAGAGGCTGTCACGGTAATGCTGTTTTATCAAATCGGAGAATTTTTCCAGGACATGGCGGTAGAAAAATCTAAAAAACAGATAAGCGACCTCATGGACATCCGACCCGACTATGCAAACATAGAAAAAAATGGGCAGTTTATAAAAACAAACCCTGACGAAATAAAAATCGGCGACACATTTATAGTAAAGCCGGGAGAAAAAATCCCGCTCGACGGAGTAGTAATCGAAGGTGAAGCCCTGCTTGATACATCGGCACTCACGGGCGAGTCTACTCCACGGAAGGTGACGATAAACGATGGCGTAATATCGGGATGCATAAACCAAAACGGCGTGCTAAAAATAAAAGCCACTCAAACCTTTGGAGAGTCCACAGTATCAAAAATCCTAGAGCTCGTAGAAAATGCCGCGAGCAAAAAAGCACCTACAGAGACATTTATCGCAAAGTTTGCGCGATACTATACCCCTACTGTCGTGGGGTTTGCGATGGTGCTTGCTACTGTGCCGCCTCTGTTTTTTGGCGAGGAATGGTTTGACTGGATAAGCCGCGCACTTATTTTTCTTGTAATTTCGTGTCCATGTGCTTTGGTTGTGTCTATACCGCTGGGTTTTATGGGTGGAATCGGCGGCGCATCGAAGCGCGGTATTTTGGTAAAAGGAGGCAACTATCTGGAAGCATTGGCAAATCTTAATTTTGTCGTTTTTGACAAAACAGGCACACTTACAAAAGGCGTGTTTAAAGTGACACAAATATCGCCGTCAAATGGTTTTTGTAAAAGCGACCTGCTGGAAGCCACTGCCCAAGCCGAGGCATTTTCTAATCACCCCATAGCGGTATCTATTCTCAAAGAGTACGGCAAAGATGTCGATAAAAACGCTTTGAAAAACTACGAAGAAATCGCAGGCCACGGCGTTAGTGTAATCGCCGATGGCAAAAAAATCTTGGCAGGCAATGTAAAGCTCATGGATATAAATCACATTCCATATGAAGAAACGCAATCAAACACAACTGTCTATACCGCGATAGACGGTGTATATGCGGGCAGTATCACCATCGCCGACGAAATAAAACCCGACAGCTACGGTCTACCCGACATGCTAAAAACCATTGGCATAAAAAGAACAATAATGCTGACAGGCGACACAGTACAAATAGCAAACTCCGTCGCAAAAGAATTAAATATCACCGAAGTACACGCAAGCCTTCTGCCACAACAAAAAGCAGAGGTGGTCGAATCGCTTAAAAATGTCGCTTTTGTAGGCGACGGAATAAACGACGCACCTGTGCTTGCGATGGCAGATGTGGGCATAGCAATGGGTGGATTGGGCTCTGACGCGGCAATCGAAGTGGCTGATATAGTACTTATGACAGATGAGCCTTCTAAGCTCATAGAAGCAATAAAAATCGCCCGCTTCACAAAGCGGGTGGTATGGCAGAATATCGTGTTTTCGCTCGGTGTAAAATTTTTATTTATATTCTTGGCCACACTCGGCGTTTCGTCTTTATGGGAAGCAGTATTTGCAGATGTCGGCGTTTCGCTGTTAGCAGTTTTTAACAGCTTACGCATCAACAACAAACCTTTACAAAACCACGCCAACAATCTATAGTACTCCCTAGACATTTGTCGAGGGGGATAACATGAAGGCTGATTTTTTTCAAGAAGCATTTTTAAACAAGCCATATCGTGTACATGGATTGTTGTATATATTTTTTATCATTGCGGGTTTTGTTTATGATTCACCTGCGCAGGTTTTTTTAGGGCTTATTGAGATTTCTACAGGTGCGGATATTCTTGTAACGGACTATATTTTTACCGGCGGACTTGGGGCGGCGATGGTGAATGCAGGGCTTTCGGGTCTGCTTGCGGTAGGCGCGTTGGCTTTGGCAAAGCACAAGCCTATCGGCCTCACCATGGGAACGCTTGGTCTTGTTGTTGGTATCGGTTTTTTTGGCAAAAATCTAATCAATATGCCGCCCATTATTTTGGGTGGCTTTTTGTATGCAAAATACGCAAAAATGCCATATGGCGTAAGTGTTTTGCGTGCGGTGCTTGCCACATGCCTTGCACCCGCGGTTACTCAGTTTGCGTTTATTATTGATATACCCGTTACCATCAGTACCACCATCGGTGTTTTTGTCGGTATCGGCATTGGATTCTTAATAAACCCCCTTGCAGTACATAAATTTGATGCACATAAGGGCTATAATTTGTACAACGTAGGTTTTGCGGCAGGATTTATCGGCATGTTGATTTTCGCGCTTTACAGCCTTATTGGCTATGATTTTTATACATTAAGTTATTGGAGCAGCGGGTACAATCTGCAACTCTCCATTTTGTTGGTGGCATATTCATTATATTTTATTGTATGCGGTGCTTTATGTAAGACAGAAAAGACGCTCTCGTTTAAGGATTATTTTAAATTCCACGAGTTTGAACTGGATTTCTTTGAAGATTATAAAGAAAAATCCTATATCCACATGGGGATTATGGGATTTGCATGTTTTATTTTTATGCTCATCATACGAGGTCAGTATAGCGGACCCGTGATTGGTACGATTTTATCGGTCGTGGGATTTGGTGCTTTTGGTAAGGCAATTTTTTCGGCACTGCCTGTCATGCTGGGTGCCATGCTTGCAGCGGCGGTCAGCTGGCATTTTAGGGGGACACCTATCAATGAAGGCAGTATGCTGGTCGCCATTCTCTTTTCGACATGCCTTTCGCCGCTTGCACGCAAATTTGGATGGCGGTGGGGAATGCTCGCCGGCTTTATCCATCTGACATTTGCAGCCAATATCGGCGGATTCCATGGCGGGATGAACCTTTATAATAACGGATTTGCAGGCGGACTTACGGCGATGATGTTATTCCCGATTATTACCTTTTTTAGGCATGAGACCTGACGACAAACAGAGATTTTTTCTTATAAATGATTTCGACATATTTGAATATGGTTTTTAATTTTTTTATGGAACTCTCCGCGCCATGTTTTTTTTGGATTACAATATAAAACGCGCCATCGGGGGTGAGGTGGGCGGCAGAATCTTCGTACATACGATACATTACATCCTTGCCTGCGTGTATGGGTGGATTTAGGGTGATTGTTTCGAACTTGCCGTTGATTTTTTCGAATGAATCGGAGTGAATCAATGTGGCGATGACCCCATTGCGAGCCGCATTTTTTTGTGCATAACTAAGCGCGAGGCTGTTTATATCACTTTGAGTTAGCACGATTTCATTTGTTTTTGCAAGAGATATGCCTATGACCCCATAGCCACATCCCAAATCCAAGAAAGCCCCCTTCACAGGGGGCATATTTTGTATGAGTATGAGTGAGGCATCATCAATCTTGTCGCAAGAAAACAAGCCGTTATTTGTTAAAAATCCCAGCCTGTGGCCAAAAATTTCTAGTGGAATTTCTCTATCCTGCGTCAAAACCTCGTGGTTTTCTATGAAGTAATGGCTCATTTAGCAAGTTGTACCGCTTCGCGTGTTAGCTCAGTGATTTTTGCAAAATCGCCGTTGTTGATTAGCTCGTCCTTTACCATCCAACTGCCGCCGCACGCAAACACGCTTTTTATTGCGAGATAGTCTTTGATATTGGAAGGTGTAAGTCCACCCGTGGGCATAAATTTCATTTTATTGTATGGCGCGGTAAGGGCTTTTAGCATATTGGCTCCACCTGCCGCTTCTGCCGGAAAAAACTTTAATGCCTCAAGGCCGAGTGATAGGCCCTGCTCGATTTCGCTCGGAGTGCATATCCCCGGCAACATCGGTACACCACGGTCGTTGCAGTGGCGCACGGTCGCAGGATTTAGACCCGGGGCAACCATAAATTTTGCACCGGCGGCGATGGCCTCGTCCACCTGCGCAGAAGTAAGTACAGTACCAGCTCCCACCAGCATATCGGGAAATTCTTTTGTAATAGCGCGTATGGCATCTGCCGCCGCCGCCGTACGGAATGTAACCTCGGCACACGGCAATCCGCCTTCGCATAATGCACGAGCAAGGGGGACGGCCTTTTCTACATCATTTATTACTATGACGGGAACAATTTTCATTTTTGCTAAACTTTCGAATATCGGGTGCATAAAAAACAACTCCTTTTTTTGTAATAACTTTATTGTAGCATACTAGAAAAGAAATACAATTGACATATGTTCATTTGTTGCGTTAGAATGAAGCAAATTTAAAAAAAAGGAGAAGATTATTAATGAAAAAAAGCACATCTCGTTTTACCGCATTGCTTGTAGCGATTGCTATGATTGCGGCTATTTTCCCGGCCATGGTTGTTTCTGCACAGGAAACAGTTGCCCTTGGTGAGTTTAACTACCCGCATGACTGGGCTCCCAGATGGAATGCGGACGGTGTAAACGACGCTACTTATCCCCTACAGTGGGAAGACGTTGTATCAGCAGTACAGCTTGTTGTAGAGCTTTCTGATGTACCCGAAGGTACAGTTGAATTGGTAATGCAAAGCGACGGTAACAACTGGTGGGGACAAGCCCCTGTTTTTAATCCTGATTATGAAGAAGGCACAACCATCGTTGTTGACCTTGCAGATGTTGCAGGTTGGGATGCCTTCATCAGCGAAGGCCCGGGTCGTTTTGGACTTAGCTTCATAGGTGACATTATTGTAAGCGCGCATTTGGTACTTGGTGACGCACCTGCGGCACCCGTGGCGATTGCCGCACCAGTAGCAGTAGGCGCGTCCGGCCAAAGTGTTCTGCGTCTCGTGACAGACAGCACAGCATATGACCTCGACGGCGTACAAGGCACACTGGAAGTTGCCCCCATAAATGTAGACGGCCGCACACTCATTCCTTTCCGCTTTATCGGCGAAACAATGGGCGCAGTCGTAACACACACACCTGCAACAGACGCAACACCACTCATTGCGCATTTTGCACTCGACAACATAAATGTTGACATCACAATGGGCGTAGATATTTTCCACAATGGTGTAAATATCGGCACACCCGACATAGTTGATGGCAGAACACTCGTACCTGTCCGCGTTGCAGAAATGATGGGCGCGGAAGTAGTGTGGGAGCCTGTAGCTCGCGCTGTATATGTAATCTTTGGCGAGGACTATGTTCCCGAACTTCCTACCGAACTTCCTATAGAGGAAGAAGAAGAGGAAGTTGAAGAAGAAATAGAAGAAGAAATAGAAGAAGAAATAGAAGAAGTTGAGGAAGAGGAAGAAGAGGAAATTGAAGAAGCTCCCGCCGCCGGCGCAGACAATCCTCCCACAGGCAATGTACTCCGTGGCACACAGCTCAATGCATCAGGTCATGGCTCTGTACAGTTTGATGTTAATGTAACAGCGGGTCAAGAATACACATTGTCTGTTTGGGTAATGAATGCACCCGGACGCGACAACTTCATGTTCCAATGGTCACACTATCCTGCTAACATCGACGGATTGTGCTGTGGAGAACGTGATTGCGACGGACTACCTTCTACCCCCGGCGAATGGGTTTTCCACGAAATCACATTCACCGTACCCGCTACAAACAATTCTATGATGCAGTTTGTATCCGGCGATGGTGGAGCAGGAGACATTTTCTATATCGCAGACGTAACAATCACAAACTCCGCAGGTGTTTCTACCGTAATCCCCCTCAATGCAATCAGGAGACACTGGGATGACTCCAGCTTTGCAGTAAGCATCGTACCCGCACCTTAAATAAGATTGAATGTAAGAAGCCCCGGACATTAACTGTTTGGGGCTTTTTTGAATGTAGCCATAAACAGCCGTTTGATTTCGTCACGCGAGATACTCCCGGAGAGCAAAACGCCCAGAAGATAAATAAATCCGAGCAACATAACCGCAAGCACAAGACCGATGCGCAGTCCCGCCGCTTCTAATAAAAATCTATCTGCAATGAGCCGAGCAACGAGACCTGCCGCCGCCGCCGCAACCAACGGACGCAGTAGCCATCTGCTAAACTGCATTTCCAGAGGCATAAACTGCCTCACCTTATACAGTCCCAAACCAATCACCACAACAAGGCTGATTAGCCATCCAAAAATATAAGCCACAAGCCCAAAACTCGGTACAAGAAAAATTATAAACGCAATGCATATTCCCGAAGAGATAAGGCTGTTTCTAAATATAAACATCTGACAGCCCAGCCCGTTCAGCACACCCGACAGTAGGATTTGCATATAAATGAATGGACACATAATCCCAAGCAGTTGTAACATCAGACCGATGGGTTGGTTATATATGACCATTCCCAGCTCATGTGCAAAGAAAAAAAACAGAGATGCCGCACCCATGCCCGTAACGGCTGCAAAAAGCATAGCCTTAGACGCAATGGAAGAAATCCCACGCATATCACGCGCCGCAGCCGCTTCGGAAACAGCAGGGACAAGCGTAACCGACAACGCGGTAAGCACCGCCGTAGGGAAAAATATTAGCGGAATCGCCATACCTTGGATTCGGCCAAACTCGCTTATGGCCTCGGTGGCGGGCAAGCCATATACCTGCAACTGCCGCGGGATTAGCACATTTTCCCATGCGGTTAATAATGACCCCGCCACCCGATTGCCGGTAAGCGGCAGAGCCATTGTCATAATTAACATAAGGCTCTGTGCCGCCGTTATAGATGTTTTGGTCAAAACCGCTCCGAGCCTCTGTTTATGCCGCTTGTAGGCAATAAAGACAAACACAAATGAGAAGATTTCTTCTGCCACGATGGCAATAAGAGCCGCCGCCGCCGCATACTCTAAACCCCTCGGCACAAATGCCGCCGCGATAAAATAAATGACGACCATCCGCACGATTTGTTCCAACACCTGATTGATTGCGGGGATTTTTGTCTCCTGCAATCCGATAAAATATCCGCGGATACAAGTACCCGCCGCCATAAACGGAAACGCAAACGATAAAATCTGCAAAGGCAACAAAGTACGCCTATCATTAAAAAAGTAAACAGCCATATACTCAGCACCAAAATACAACACAAATGTAAGCAAAACGCCCAACACCGAGGTGATGACAACACTCTGCTTCAGCATCAGCGACATATTGCCATACTCGCCTTTTGCACGCTCTTGTGCCGTTAGCTTGCTCACCGTTGTGTTAAATCCCGCGCAAGCGATACTCCAAGCCAATGTATACACAGGCATAATAAGCTGGTACAGCCCCATGCCCTCTGCACCCATGAGGTTTGACATGTAGATTCGGTATACAAAACCAAGGACTCGTGTGATTATACCCGCCGCCGTCAGTATAAGCGCACCGGTTAAGATTTTTTTCTTGTTAATCTTCGCCACCCCCTACATGCATGTATATGTGGAGAAGGACAAAGAAATGTTTAGCATATTAAAACGTGTATTTTACTACGATACTTATTTATAACTGCAAAAAACTTGGGATAAATTTGCAGATTGTTTCTGTGGCGTAGGCTAATACAAGCCACCTATGCATATTTTGTATAAGGTGAGCAAAATGACTTCGGATAATGATGTCCTGATTGAACTAAAGTTACATATTCTCAACAGGTTACATAAAAAAGGCTATTTAAGTGACGAAATGTGTGCTAATGCTACAGAGTTGGTGTTGGAGGATTATGATGCTTTGCAACATGAAAAACAGACTAAACTCGTCAATCTATGATTTGCCGCTAAGGGTGACATTTTATGCGCGTGTTTCTACCGGGTCGGACGAGCAGGCTAATTCTTTGCAAAACCAAATCGGCTATTACTCTGATTTTATTAAAAGCATAAAGGCGTGGACGTTTGTAGATGGTTACATAGACGAAGCACTTAGCGGGACATCCGTAACAAAGCGAGAATCATTTTTACAGATGATAGCGGATGCCAAGGCAAGCAAGTTTGATTTCGTTATCACCAAAGAGATTTCGAGATTTTCGCGCAATACATTGGATAGCATAAAATATACACAGGAGTTGCTGAGATACGGCGTAGGCGTTTTTTTCCAATCAGATAATATAAATACACTCATGCCCGACTCAGAGCTTAGGCTTACAATCATGTCAAGCATAGCTCAGGACGAAGTGCGCAAGTTATCCGAAAGGGTAAACTTTGGTATGCAACGTTCAATGGCAAAGGGTGTTGTGCATGGCAACAGCAATATTTGGGGCTACGAAAAGCAAAACGGAAAATTAATAATCGTAGAAGAAGAGGCCGAGCTTGTGAGGAAAATCTTCACATTATATGTCACCGAAAATATCGGAATACGGGCTATCAGTCGGCGTATGAGCGAAATAGGATATAATAACAAAAACGGAAATCCGCTTACGATGTCCACGATACGCCGCATAATTACAAATCCAAAATACAAAGGATATTATTGTGGAAACAAAAGCCATAAATTTGATTATCGTTTGGACACAAAAATAATAAGAGACAAATCCGAATGGCTAATCTACAAGGATGAAAACGCCGTCCCTCCAATTGTGACGGAGGAGCTTTGGGATAAGGCAAATGCGATTTTGGAAGCGCGGAGCAAAAAGCAATCATCGGAGGATAGAACAAGCTATCAAAACAAATACTCATATAGCGGCAAAATTTTTTGTGGAGAGCATAATCGCCCATTTTTTCATGATATATACAAATATCCATCGGGCAATAAGGATTTGTGGAAATGCAAGCAAAAAAATGAATGCAATCTCCCCATTGTATACACAACAGAGATAGACAAAATCGTCAAGGGGATTTTTAATCAATATGTACAGGATAAAAACAGCCTGGTCGAAGAACTCGTTAATCTTTATTTGCGAGTTTCAAAGCTCTCAAAAAATGAGACTCGTCTAAATAAACTTTTGGCGCAGGTCTTAGCACTAAAAAAGAAAAGAGACAGGCTTTTGACATTAAACATTGACGGGCGAATATCCGATGATGAGTTTGAGGAGCGTAATAATGCGTTTAATGGTGAAATAACTGCCATAAACCACAGGCTTACAGCACTCCAAGAAGAAAGCATATGTAAACCGACGGACGAAATCCGAAACATTATACTTAGTGAGCTGGATTTTAATGATGGGTTTAGCCACTCACTCGTAGATGCACTCATTGAGCGGATTGAAATACATAAAACCGACATCAAGGTGTATTTGAGGGCTTTTTAGTCTGCTTTTTGACTGGTCGCGGTTCAAAGAGGGTGCATCTCTCTCCCGTTGTTTCGAATACTACTTCGGAGGGCATTTTTTTTGATTTGAAACCAAAAAAACGACAGGCTCTGGGTTGAGCCGGTCTCCATGTATTAATATAATGTTTGCATTTTATACAATTCACATCTTCACCAAAAATTCTCGTGTGTAGTTTGATTTTGGAAACAAGTCACCAAAACCCATGTCCGTTATTTTTAGGGTAAGCTCTGTGTTAGAGCGGAATGTCGGTCGGATTTCCAATCTGGTTACACCTTTTGGGCGTTGTGGGAAGTCGTCGAGCCGGATTTTGGAAACAATACGACCGTCACCTGCGGGATATGCTTCTACCAGGTCGAGTGACATGTCGTCAGTCGCACTGTTAACAAGAAAAAGCTTGCTCGGATGTGTTTGCCACCAAAATCCGTTTCGTTCGATTAATGTTAAAAAACTCCTGCCGTCAGAGAGGCCAATATCATTCACCAGTTGGTGTTTATCTTCTATTGCCAAGGGTGCATCTGTTATTCCCAGCTCGCGTGCGGCTATGCAGGCCGCACCTTCGGCGGTAGCGAGTTTTGGATTTTTATATACCTTCACACGCTCTTTTGGGAAGATGGCGGTTACAGCTTCTTTTGCCCATAGCATATCAAAGCCTCCGCCCACACATAGGACTGTGTCTATTTCGGATGGCATAAATGCTTTGCCCGATAGACTTTTTGCCAGCACATCGCTGATAAATTGGTTAAAACGTTTTATATATGGCGCGGTTAGTTCCTGCACACGTTCATATGTGAGGGTGTGTTGCACAGGTGGATATATAAAGTTGTAGTACAGTTTTTGTGGCTTTGTGCGGATATTCTTCTGAAATAATATATCCTTATGCTGATACGTAAAGACCTTTAATTGCTCACCGCCGTCATCTTCTAAAAACGAACCAAACAGCTCATTTGCATCCCTTGTTATGGCCGACATGCTTATTTCGTTATCAAATACGGAGGACAGGCTCACGGCGTTTACGCCTCCGTCTTTTTCTGCGACGCTGTACAGTCCGCCGCGCAGCTCTCTATTGCCTATGTCCAGAAGCAATACGTTTTCGGGTGATTTTGGTGGTGTTTTATAATGATGGGCCAACACACACTCTCTGTCGGGGATGAACGCGATTAGCTCTTTTTCATATCCGGCTTGTTTGAAAACACGAGTAAATTCTTCATGCGCCTGTGTACTAAAATACGCAGGTATGGAGACAACTATACCTACGATTTCTGCTTTGGGATTTATGTTTTTTACGCTGGAGAGTATTTCTTTGATAAAAAGTGCAAATACGCCTGACACACTAAGCGAACGCCCACCCACATCGAGATAGTCGAATCGCCCCATCCGCGAAAGCAGGGATTTAAACACCTTGCCCGCACCCGCGTTTAGCACCGCGTATTCTCCAAACACCCACTCCTTTGTCTCGGTGATGTACTGCATCACCGTAGGAATGGAGGGTTTTCCGTATCCGCCGCTTAGGTCGATGGCCTCGGCCGCACTCTCTGCCAAATTGTAAAACGCGATGCCCGATGAGTCATTACCTATGTCGAGACCTATGATATAGTGCGCTTCGTTTTGTTTTTGCTCGGCGGGGAGCGACTTGTATTTTTTCCAATTCATAATCTACCTCGCCGCGATTACGTTTGCACGCAAAATCACTTGCTCTTTGTGTTTGTAGCCCGCTGTCATAACCTTTACGATTTCGCCTTTTTCAAAGTTGCTATGCTTTTCGGCAATGATGACCTCATGCTCCTTGGAATTAAATTGCTCTTTTAGTAGCGGGCGGATTACAGTGATATTATTTTTTTTCAATATAACTTCTAATGAGCGGAATGTGAAATCCAAATCCTGCGCCGCCGCCAGTACATGTCTGTCCTGTGAATCTCTCAGGCGCGAAACGCTGTGGGTCAGGATTTCTTCGAATGTGCATACCTCATACAACAGCACCTCTCTTTTAAAACGAAGGGATGCCTTCTCCAGCTTTTCTGTGTATTTTATTTTTTTGTTTTCCAAAAGCTCACGGCATGGGTCAAAAGTTCTGCCATTTTTGCATTCTTCGAAAAATCCGCCGATTGCAGACTCATCTTCGGGTGGGTTTTCTGTCCATGCGGCTCTGACATTTTCCAAAATCGGTTGCATTTCTTCGCTCCCGAAAGCAGTTTTTTCTGTAGAAAACTCCTTCAACACATCACCGCATTGGCTTGTAAACGTTACGATGTTTTCCTTTAGTCCTGATATTTTTATTTCGATAGTCTCACAAATCCCTGTCAAGATGTTTTTTTCTGACTCGACTTCTGCCTGATTATTATTTTTTATACTCGCCAAGCTTTTTACAAAAACATCGGTGATTTCTTCTGCTAACAAAACCTCTGCACTCACCATACGTTGCAAGGTGTAAGCCGCCTTTTTATATTCCATGTCAAAACCGCCGAGCAGCACCGTAGCCTGTGCGTCCAACGCGTCCAAAAACATTTGCTTCTCGGGCTGCACGGGAGAAGCGGCTACCAGTGCGGCATTCAGCTCACTCTCAAACTCCTCCAGTGGGCGGCATACTGTGGTGCGTGGCGACGAAGCAAGTAGCTTTTGCAATTCCTCGATAATAGGTGCTGTCTGCTGGTATGCCTCGCGCAATGCATCCAAAATGCATGTTACTGTAGGCTCTCTTGGTGCGGCTTCTTCGAGAGCAAGCACCTGTACCTTTATGATATTGCCTAGCTCTTCCCACTCGCGCTCCACCAGCGCGGTATAAAACCGTGATGTCTTACGCCCTTGCAGGTCATCAAACTTAGCCTGACAAAACCGCAGTGCTTCACGATATGTTGTATAAAAATCATAAAAATTGCCGAGCAAAATCATCTCAAATGAGTCATCCCATACCTCGTTTTCGTTACGTAGACCGGTCGCAAATTTGCTTTCATGCTTTTCGATTACTTCCACTGCTTTTAGTACTGCTTCATCTACGATTGCGCATTTTTCCAGAGTTATGGGGTTTGAGCCTTCTTGGAAATCGCCGGTCTCTTCTTCAAACTCACGCAGTCGTGATTTTAACACCTCGCATATGCCCATGATGAGTGCGCGGACAGTCGGGCTTTCAAAAGAACTATCTGCCGCCAAATCTACTACTCGACGATACACACCCATGAGTCCTACAAGATGTGCATAAACAGTCTCATCGCTTTCTCCAAGGCGCGAAAAGCGAGCCGCGTCTGCTGCGATTTGCGCACGCACGGCTTCTCTGATTGCCGAAAATTTTTCTTTTATGCTTTGGCCTAAGCTTTTGGAAGAAACGGCTTTATATTCCTGCCAAGCCGAAAAAAGATTACTCATAAAGCTCGTCCACTGAAAGCTCTGTCACTACTCCGTCCGTAGAAAGGCTTTTAGCCATCACTCTCAGCATATTATCCTGCCCCACATGGAAGATTACCTTTACTTTTTCCTGTCCGCGCACACCCTGCGGAATCCCACGTAGTGATGTGCCGGCGAGGCGTTTCATACCCTCGCGGTTTACTGTTATATTTTTATCTACATCCAATGCGGGCATGGTATTTTCGTATGCTACGATTGCCATACTCGTTACATTGTCGTGATTTGTCATGAGCGGCTCGGGTGCATCCACAGTCAGACCCTCTTTTGGTATATCCAGCCCGGCGGGTACTATTTCCATAAACCGCCGTCCTGCGATTTCCAACCCAAGCGGATGAATCGTCCGCTCTTGCACGACCGGGCCGCGCACGGTGGGCATCATTATCATATTGCAATAATACGCTGCACCCTGCGAAATACTAAGCGCGGGACTGATTTTTGATTTAAACGGCTCTTTGTTAAACCGCTCGGTGATTTTTTCGCCTACATACAGAACGGAAGAACTACCTCCCACGAGGAAAATCTCGTCTATATCCCCTTCGGTAAGCCCGCCCGCTTCCAGACAACGACTCACACATGTCAATGTCTCGTCAATGAGGTCGCTTACGCTTTTGTCACGGAATTTTTCATAAGATTCTTGTGAATCCCCCAGTGCGTTCACCCTCTTATGTGTCAAAAATTGCTCGCGGGTTATCTCCATGTTTATGTTTACGATTTTTGGCTCTTGGATAAGTGGTGCCAGTGTCACCTTTGTTGTTTTTGTTTGGCTTAGGCGTTCTTTTGCTTGGTTGGCGGCTTGTTGTAACCGTACGAGAGCGACCTTTTTTTGACGCTTAGAAACACCATCGTCTGCATCCTCATCAAAGAGGTCGATTTCTTCTCCCGTGAGCTTTTTAAATTCTTCGTACACAATATCCATGATGACCTTGTCTATGTCGTTTCCGCCCAAGTCATTGTCTCCATATGTGCTTATGATAGAAATGGTAGGCTCGCCCGCCTCTTCTGTTTTGATTTCCAGCACACATGCATCAAATGTACCCCCACCAAAGTCATAGACCAGCACCTTTTTGTTGGCTTCCTCATTAACCGCATACGAAATCGCGGATGCCGCAGGTTCCAGCCGCAAATATATACTTTCAGGGTCAAAACCTGCAAATACAGCCGCGTCTTTTGTCATCTTTTTTTGCTTGTCCGTTGAGTTTGCAGGTACGGTAATCACACAGCCGCTAAACTCGCCTGTGATTCCCATTTCTTCCTGCGCGTATTCGTCAGCTTTTTGCTTCAAATATCCCAAAATCTCCCCCGCAATTTGTTCCGGAGAAAAATTATAATCCTTATCATCAACGTTAACCGTAAGTTTTTGGTCGCTTCCCAAATATCGCTTAATCGAAAGTACTGTAGACAGCGGATAAATAATCGCCGCTTCCTTAGCTTGTACCCCAAAAATGCGCGAAAGCTTATTTTCATCCTCCGGGTCAGACTCAAACTGTATGGCAGTCGGAAAAATATTTGACCCATCTATAGGAATAGTCTGCGCCTCTCCTTCAGAAAAATTATAAATACTAACCACAGAGTTAGTCGTCCCAAAGTCAATACCTAAAAATAATCCACGTTCCATGTCAAGCCCTAATGTGCCCATATATGCCTCCCACGTCGCATTTGTGACAAATTCCAAGAAAATGTCCACATATGGTTATAATACCCTTTTATGAAGAAAAAAAAAAGCCTTCGTTGCGTTTTTGGTAAAAATGCTGTATCATGCCTTTGACAAATCCTTGGAAAATGTCAAAATATCAGAGGGTGCTACAAATGATTTTTAGAAAACTAGCATGGTTTTTTTCTTTTTTATGTATGGCGTTCCTTTTTTTTATGTCCTCACGCCCTATCGAGCAGTCCAGAGAGGACTCCGCACGAGTGATGGCACTCTTTGGCATGGCCGACCTCGTAGAATACGGCGACGAAGTCAACGAATATGGACATATCATACTTTCCCAAGCTCATATCATGATTAGAAAATACGCACATGTGGCCATCTACGGTACACTTGCCGTGCTTTACTTTGGCTCGCTGTATGGATATTTTGGGAAAATCATACCCACTGCCATCATTTCACTGCTGCTCGCCACATTATACGGCGCGACCGACGAAATCCATCAAATCTTCAGCAACCGCGGCGCGAGCGTAAGCGATGTTTTCATTAACGCTTTGGGGGCAATAATAGGACTGTCGATTATTTCTGTCATTTTCTTTGCAATAGAAAAAACACCGCGTGCCAAAAAAATATTTAGCTATGTATATGATTTTGACCCGCCCGGAGGTAACTTACTATGGAAGAAATCAGTTTAAAAGAGTTAATACAAACGATATTGCGTGGCAAGTTCATAATCATCGGTATCACTTTTGCTGCCTTAGTATTAGGCGCGGTGGCTTTTTTGCTTATCCCAAGCCGCTATTCTGCCACAGCAAATATACTCGCAAACCCCATCACTGCTAACATTGCAGGCGCGGAGGCCGAGCTAAACTTCCCGCATATGGACATGGACTCCTATATGGAACTTTTTCTTAACACCGACACAATGCGCCAGACTATAGAAGTCCTTGACCTGGTCGATGGTAATGGCGAGCCTCTCTCCACATATGCCCTTGCAAGCATAGTAACCCTAAACAGCACCCCTCGCACCAACATACTCAACGTAAGTGTATCCCACCGCGACCCGGAAATGGCTGCACTCATTGCAAACGAGTTGAGTCTCCAATTCATAAACCATGTAACAGAAATCTACCAAGCCATAGCCGCCACCGCCGCAAACGTAATAGCAGAAAGAATAGCCGAGGCAGAAATCGCATTGGACATCGCCTCAGCAAACCTACGCGAATTTTTAATTTCATCAGACAACATCGACCTATTAAACGCAGAAATAAATATCCTCACATATAACATAACCAACCTAAAAAATGAACTAAGTCTCCTATATATGTCCATAGACACCGACACGCGTTCCATAGAAGCCCTGTTGGAACTCATCGCCGACGCGCCTTCTACAACAAACAACCCTACATTATCCACAACAATCAACAGTCGCGGCACCCACACAGGGACATATAACCTAGAGCTAAACCTATCCGATGACATAAGCCAATTTGCCCTAAACCTCCGCCTAACCGAAACAACCGCCCGCCGAATAGAGCAAACAAACCGCAAAGACGTAATCGAAGAAAATCTGGAACGTTTGGAGTATCACCTTCAAAACCTACGCGCAACCCAAGCCGAAGAGCAATTTCGCTACGACAACATAATCCGCCATCAAAGCATCGCAGAAAGCACATTAATAATGTATGTACAGCAATATAACCAAGCACTGATGATAGAAGCCTCAAACCTGGGCAATCTCAATATCAAAATAATAACAGAAGCCGCAGAGCCCACAGAATCTTACAACCGCAACGCAATATTATTTGGTGGCATATCAGGCGCGTTTGGACTGTTTGTCGGTGTGCTAATCGTGTTGTTTATGCATTACTGGAAACATGAGGCGGGTAATGTCTAAGCTATTGTACCATGGTGGCGACACAACCCTAACACTTGATAAGATAAAGTTGCCGGGACTACGTTGTGATTGCGACTTTGGGCAAGGATTTTATTTAGCAGAGCAAAAGGATACTGCCGAAGAATGGATTAGAAAGAGAAAATCTCCCGTGATTAGTGTGTACGAATATGATGACGACAAGAGCGAGCAAGTACAATTGCAGGGTGTGGATTGGTTAAAGGTTGTACTGGGATTTAGGGAAAGAATGTTTAACATAACATTTAGTAAAAATGTCGTGGTGGGGGCTATAGCAAACGATGATATGACCGTATCAATACCGGCTTTTATGATAGGGGGTATAGGAGGTATCGGTGATACTCGTTTGATAAAGTCGCTGGAGTATTGCAAATCGGGCAACCAGTATGTATTTAAAAACAATTTAAACGGCTTACGCCTTGTTGACTCTTACGAGTTAAAGGGTTCAAACCTAGACTCCGCTATCCTGAGACATAAAGAGAGACGTGTATCTATGCATAAAGACCTGTTGCACCTGCGCAAAAGTGCGTTTGAAGGAGAAAAATTCATAGAAGATTATCGAGAAGACGGCTGAGATAATTATGCATTTTGAGTACGACTATTTTGTGACGGCAAAACTGTCTGAGTGGGCAAGGAGACTCCCCGATGACTGTGATTTTTTAGACTACTGGTTTAATTTTTTTATGTCTGATATAAAGCGCGGTATAGATGATAAGGGGCTGGATAACTCTACTTCTTTTTGGCTTACCAGGTGGCGTTATGATTTTGAAAAGGAGTATTCTCCAATACACGGAGAAGGATACTTTGACTACGAACGAGCATGGTTTGCTATGTATACTCAATACCTCGTGTACGAACTCCAAACACCCAGCAGGTTATTGGCAAACCATTATGAGATAAAGGTATTCAAGTGGTTGCTCGAGAGATACCAGCAGTACCATACTATAGGCGTTAACCTGTTCATTGACTACTTTACAGAAGAGTGGGGCTTCCCTCCTAATGTCACAAAACCCGCACGAATTGTAAATTGCTAGAAAGGTAGAATCTTATGTTGGTTAGCAAATTGCATTCAGCACTCAGTTTGCAAGCTCCAAGCCCTTGGCAAGATGCTAAAAGGGTATAGTCGCATAAGCATGTTTATGCGATCACACATAAAATATTCGTAACAACACAGCATCCACGGTGTTTATTGACTGTTTTACAGAAAATATGATTTTTCGCCAAATATCACAAGAAAGAGGGGTTACATGAGAACAGTCTCCATAAGCATTATAACTGCTGTTTTTAATGGCTCTTCAACTATTTCAAAAACCATCACATCTGTTCTGGAACAAACACTCACACCACTGGAGTATATAATTATAGATGGAGCGTCCTCAGATAATACACTAGAAATTGCTGAATCTTTTCGCCGTCTTTTTGATGAACGTGGGATTCGATATCTCATAGTATCAGAAGCTGACAAGGGCATTTATGACGCTATGAACAAGGGAATTGCATTGGCTGAAGGCGAAATCATTGGGATGATTAACTCTGATGATTGGTATGAGCCAACAGCCATACAAACTGTAAAGGAAACATATGCGAAAAAACCTTTTGATATGTTCTGGGCAGATGTCCGATTGATATCTCCCAAGGGCGTTATCATAAAAAATGTCAAAGAGTATCCAATAACAACAAGATACTGGCATCATTCATCTACATTCATTACAAAGGAAATATATAGTGAGGATAAACATCGGTGTGAGAGTATTTATGACGATTTTGAATTACATTTACGCCTAAGGAGAAAAAATGTACGGACTGCTACTGCTAATAAGGTGGTGTCAAACTTTTGTTTTGGTGGTGTAAGTAATGAGAAAAGCATAAAAAAAACAATAGAACGGATAAAGTTAAAATATTCAATTTATCGTACGCATGGTTACAACAGATTGTATCTTTTTGAATGCATGGGGATGGAGATTGCTAAATATCTTTTTTCTTAAATAAAAAAGGGGAGTGTTTTGGTGAGTAAGAAAGCATTAATTACCGGTGTTACAGGTCAAGACGGCTCATACTTGGCAGAGTTTCTGCTCGATAAAGGTTATGAAGTCTATGGATTGGTGCGCAGAAGCTCAACAAACCGAAAAGAGCGCATACATCATCTTATAGATGTTCCAAGTTTCCATTTATGTTACGGCGACATTACAGACTCACTTAGCATTATAAAAATAGTGGGCAATGTCTGCCCGGATGAGATATATAATTTAGCGGCACAAAGCCATGTTGCCGTCTCGTTTGAGGTGCCTGAGTACACCGCAGACGCAGACGCTATCGGCACACTGCGCTTACTGGAAGCTGTTCGTTTTTTAAAACTCGAAAAAAGCTGTAAAATATATCAAGCGTCAACATCAGAACTTTACGGAAAGGTACAAGAAGTCCCGCAAAGCGAAAAAACACCTTTTCATCCGCACTCCCCATATGCTTGTGCAAAACAATATGCATTTTGGATTACAATAAATTACAGGGAGGCTTACGGTATGTTTGCCGTTAACGGCATTCTTTTTAACCATGAATCCGAACGCCGCGGTGAGACCTTTGTTACGCGAAAAATCACACTTGCGGCGGCTCGTATTGCACAAAATTTGCAAGAAAAGTTATACCTTGGCAATTTAGACTCATTGCGCGATTGGGGATATGCGAAGGATTACGTAGAATGCATGTGGCTTATGTTGCAACATGACAAACCCGAGGATTTTGTACTCGCAACAGGCAAACAGTATTCTGTAAGAGATTTTGTAAACTTAGCATTTAAAGAAGTAGGGATTTTGTTGCGTTGGGAAGGCAAAGGAATAAACGAAAAGGGCATTGACGAATCAAGTGGCAAAATATTAGTCGAGGTCAAGGAAGAATTCTTTCGTCCTACAGATGTTGTAAATCTATTAGGCGACCCCACAAAAGCAAAAACCCTTTTGGGATGGAACCCGCAAAAAACTTCATTCGAAGAGTTAGTGCGACGCATGGTACGTTACGACATTGAGTATGTAAAACATATCCAAGCAGAAAGTGAAATTGGTAAAGCATAATGGTTATAACAAAACAAGATAAGATTTTTATTGCCGGACACAGAGGCATGGTCGGAGCGGCACTTGTTCGGGCTATGCACGAACAAGAATACGAAAACATAATAACACGCACATCCGGTATGTTGGACTTACGACGACAAAGTGATGTAGAGTACTTTTTTGAGCAAGAAAAACCCGACATTGTAGTTCTTGCGGCTGCAAAAGTTGGCGGGATATATGCAAACAACACATACCCTGCCGAGTTTGGTTACGACAATCTTATTATGGCCTTAAATGTAATTCATGCCGCATGGAAAAACAGAGTAAAAAAATTACTATTCCTAGGTTCTTCATGTATATATCCCCGAACAGCTTCTCAGCCAATGAAGGAAAGCTGTCTGCTCACCGGAGAACTTGAACAAACGAATGAAGCCTACGCACTTGCAAAAATCGCAGGCTTAAAGTTATGCTCATACTACAACCGCCAATATGATGCTGATTTTATAAGCTGTATGCCCACTAATCTTTACGGTCCGGGAGACAATTACCATATTAAGAACTCTCATGTCTTACCTGCATTAATACGCCGTTTTCACGAAGCAAAAGAAGCCGGCTCCCCAGAGGTTACAATCTGGGGGACGGGTACGCCGCTGCGAGAGTTTCTTTATGTTGACGACTTAGCAAATGCTTGTATTTTTTTACTGGAAAATTATACAGGCGATGAAACTGTTAATATAGGAACAGGCAAGGAAATAACAATTTCTGAGCTTGCAAAATTAGTTGCCGACATCATTGGATATAGCGGAAAAATAATACAGGATTCTTCTATGCCGGATGGTACTCCGCGCAAACTATTGGATGTATCCAAAATGAAGGCACTTGGATGGAAATACACAACCGAACTGAAAGATGGAATCCGACTGACATATAAAGATTTTCTTGCTTGCGGCGGAAGGGAATGACTGTAGCATGAATATCGTACTGTTATCAGGCGGGTCTGGTGCGCGCCTTTGGCCTATATCAAACGAGGCTCGCTCTAAGCAATTTCTTAGGCTATTAAAGGATGAAAACGACAATCCAATGTCGATGATACAACGTGTTTATAAGCAAATAAGAGAGACAGGATATAGCGATAATATTATTATTTCTACCTGCGCTTCACAAACAGAATCCATCACTATGCAACTTGATGACAAGGTAGATTTGGTTGTTGAGCCTGAACGCCGCAACACTTTCCCTGCGATTGCACTTACCTGCGCTTATCTGCATTACGAAAAGCGTGTAGATAAGAGCCAGGTTGTCGTTATTTTACCAGTAGACCCGTGGGCTGGGATACATTACTTTCATAAATTAAAAGACATAGAGCAAGCACTTTTAAACAGTAAGCATAATATTTGTCTAATGGGAGTACACCCCACATATCCATCTGAAAAGTATGGATATATGATTCCTAACACAAACGATTTGCACCTTCCGATTAAACGCATCCAATGCTTTAAGGAAAAACCAAATCAAGACCAAGCAACTAAACTGATTTTGCAGGGAGCATTATGGAACTGCGGTGTGTTTGCCTTTAGACTTGGCTATATAATAGAAATTTCAAACAACTATATTTCAGCTTCCTGTTACGAAGATGTATTATCACAATATAATAATCTCCCTAAAAACAGTTTCGATTATGAGGTAATTGAGAATGAATCTTCAATTTGCGCGGTGGAATACACAGGAGAGTGGAAAGACCTAGGCACATGGAATACTTTCACGGAGCAAATGAGTGATTTTTGTACAGGCAATGTTGTGATGGATGATACCAATGTTAACACTCATGCAATAAATGAATTAAACCTGCCCTTGATAGTAATGGGTGCAAAAGATATGATAATCGCCGCCACTTATAACGGTATTTTAGTATCAGACAAACATCAAAGCTCATATATGAAGCCTCTGGTTGAGTCTGTTCAAGGCCGTCCTATGTACGAAGAGTGTATGTGGGGAGACTATCGTGTTTTAGACTATGTAGAGCATGTTGACGGCACAAAGTGTCTAACAAAGCGTCTCTATGTCCAAAAAGGTAAAAGCATTAGTTGCCACCTGCACCACCACCATTCTGATGTGTGGACAATTATCTCCGGCTTAGGGGAATTCACGTTGGACGGTCAATGCAAAAAGGTATCTGTCGGTGACGTTTTGCAGATACAGGCAAATGCGAAGCACACTATACGTGCCATTAATGATTTAGAGATCATCGAAGTGCAAATCGGACATCTGCTAACTGAAGATGACGTTGTCTATTTCGACTAGAAACAGGTGAGATACTTATGAAAATCGTGCATATACAACCGTACTATAATGATGGTTTTGGTTATCACGAAAATCTATTGCCTCTTTATCAAGCGATGCAAGGTCATGAGGTCATACTCCTTACATCCACGCTAAAGAGCGGATTTAACAAGGAGAGGGTCGCACCAGCCGGAGAATTTATTGATAATGGATTTTCAGTAAAAAGATTACCCATAGCAGGGGAATTTAAAGACAGATTTGTAATATTTAAAGACCTATACTCTGAGCTTAAACAACAAAAACCAGATTATATATTCCACCATCATGCAATGTCACTTTCCGTAAAAGTTGTATGCAAATATAAAAAAGACCATCCAAAAACCTTTGTTGCACTTGACAATCATGCAGACCTTAATATCACAGGACGATACAAGATATGGAAATGTCTATATTACAATTTGTTTTGGAAGAGATTTTTCAAAAAATTTGATTCTTTTGTTGATTTATACTTTGGTGTTACTCCGTTACGCTGTTTATTTCTCGAGGAGGAAATGGGGATTAAAAGTGACAAAATCCGGCTACTTCCTCTTGGTACAGATACGGCGAAGCTCGAAAGTTTTTCTATATCAAAAAAATCTTTGTTTTCTGAGCTTGGTATTGACCCAAGTAAAAAAATAATTGTGCATGGAGGGAAAATCACCCCTGAAAAAAAATGTGACCGGCTTATACAAGCATTTTCTAAAATTGATAATCCCGATTGGCAATTAGTTCTGTTTGGAAGGATTGAACATGACGTTATTCGAGATTTAATCATGAAGGATTCAAGGATAGTTTATATTGATTGGCTAAACCGTGAAAAAACAATATCTGTATTAAAATATTCAGATATTGGAATCTGGAATACACAACATACAGCTTTGCTGGAGGATGCGGTAGCAGTCGGTTTGCCACTTATCCTTCGTTTTTATGGTAGCACCTGCCATTTAATAAGGAAAAGTGGATTTTTTTTGTACGATGAGTCAACGCGTGAAATACAAGACAAGTTAACATTCTTGCTAGAACATCCAACGATTGTCGAAGAATTTAAAAACAACGCCAAAGAGCTGTCTCACACCTTATCATATAATAATGTCGCAAAAGAAAGCATCGAATATTATTATGATACATCCCCAAAAGCCTTGCATGTTGAATTTATGAATGACAAATATTTTGACCGCTCATACCCATATATCAGAAAAATTTAGGTTGGAAATTGGCACGTTAACTTTTGAGGAGGCGACTATGAGAAAACCGGAAAAGTCTATAGTAAGTAAATTATATAAGCAGGGTATCCTACAAGACACTTCCATTTTATGTGTATGCGCGGGTGATGCCGAACAACGCTTGTTTGGTGAACTCGGCATAAAAAATGTTACGCTATCAAATATAAGCGAATTAAGTATTACTAATCCCACTTATAAGTTTAGCAAACAAAACGCCATGAACCTAACATTTGAAAATGAAAGTTTTGATTATGTATTCGTTTCTAACGGACTACATCATTGCTCCTCACCACACAGGGCATTACTTGAGATGTATAGAGTTGCAAAAAAAGGTATTGTTGTCATTGAGAATAAAGACAGCCTTTTAATGAGGATTGCCATAAAACTCAATTTAACTGTAAATTACGAAGGGATAGAAGAAATTACAAAACAAGGATGGGGCGGGTATAACAATAGCTGCATCCCCAATTATATATATCGTTGGACTGAAAGGGAGTTCAAAAAAACTATATGCTCTTATTATCCGATAGGCCATCATGATTTTAGATTTTTTTATGGCTTGGATATACCCGAAAGAACAAATGGTTTGATTGCTACAATTATAAAGGTAGCGATGTTTATATTTCCTAAATCAAAAAATGTTTTTTGCGCCACCATAACAAAACCGGAAGTCTCCGGAAGTATATTTCCATGGATTAAAAACATTCCAAACTATAAAGATATTATAAATGATTTTCATACGCAGTAGCATAGAAAGGATGAGAATATGACACATAGTTTATTAAAAAGGGTAACCAATAAGATAAGAAATAAAAAAGTAGAACTGAGAATCAAGAAACAAGCAACCAAGAGAGCGGGAGTGCAGTTTGTTGGCAGCAGTTATGGTGGGTTTAATGTTATTCCCTCGTGTTTACAAAAAAATTCAATTGTTTATTCGTTTGGAATAGGTGAAGATATTTCTTTTGATTTAGGAATACTTGATTTGACACCATGCACAGTTTTCGCATTTGACCCTACGCCAAAATCAATTGAATTTTTGAAGAACATTGAGTTGCCGGATAAGTTTATTTTTACACCATGCGCAGTTGCCTCAAAAGATGGAGCTTTGCCATTCAACCTTCCATTGAATCCAAATCATGTATCAGGCTCATTGGTTGATGCTTCTCACTTGGAAGAAAAAGCCCTTCTTGTTCCTGCAAAAACAATTAAATCAATCATGGAGTCTTTTGGTCATAAGCACATTGATTTAATAAAAATGGATATAGAAGGGTCTGAATTTGAAGTCATTGAAAATATGTTGCAAGATGTAGGGAGTTGTTTTTCTCAGTTATGTGTAGAGGTTCATCATTGGTTTTTCCCGGATGGTGAAGAAAGACTAAATAAAATGATTGCTCTGTTAAAAAAAGCCGGATACGAAATTTTTTCTGTAACAAAAGACGCAAGAGAGATGTCATTTATCAGAACAAATGACAAGTGAAAGGAAAAAACCAGTGAATAAGCCCAAGCTCGTTCATATTTTTTATAACTCTGCCGGCAATGGCGGATTATATATAAAGCCCATATACGATGCCCTTTGCAATGACTATGTGCAAAAATGCTACGTAAATTATTATTATCCGAAGGCTTATGAAAACTTCGAAAGAACATTTTTCAAGTTTACTGAAAGAAATGAGAACAATCCGTATATTCGATTGTTTTTTTTAGATATCCTGCGCAAAATTGCCAGATACATTGAATTAAAACTTGAAAATGCAAAAATGATTAGGAGCATGGTTAAATTCGAGCCTGACATAGTAAATTATTCATTAATGAATATGCCTGATTCTATGGAGTTCATAAAACGGATAAAAAAGAGCCTCCCAAAAGCAACGATATTAGTAACGTGTCACGATGTTACTCCTTTTGAAAGCACAAAAGGAATTAATTATCAGTGTATATATAATTTATCGGATTTTTTACTAACCCATACTCAAAATGCTATCGAAATCTTACAAAATGAATATAGTGTAGACAAAAATAAAATTATTTATCATCCATTTCCTTTAATTAATCTTCTCGAAATTAATAATATCAAAAATAAAATAATACCAAACAAAAGCCCCATATTCTTATTTATAGGAGCCATTCGTGAAGAAAAGGGAGTGCAGCATTTAGTAGATGCGTGGGAATTATTGGGCGAAGATTTTAATGCCGAACTTGTAATTGCGGGATTTAGACCTAGCAACGTTTTTATAGATTTTACTAAAATAGAAAAACACAAAAATGTGAATTTAAAAATAGCCTACTTGTCGGACGAAGATTACATTAACCTGGTTTCACAAGCAGACTACGTTGTTTTTCCGTATACAAAAGTTGGCAATAGCGGAGTTTTATCAACTGCTGTTTCTTTAAGCAAAGTACCTATAGTGTCAAGGTTGCCTACCTTTACAGAGTCATTATACTATCAAGAGCATTTATGTTTTGAACCGGGAAATGTAAAAGACCTCGTAAACTGTCTCAGAAGAACACGCGATACTTTTACAGAAAGCTACGGTGAAGAACAACGTAAAATTGCAGAATCATTTGATAAAGATAAAATGATTTTCTTTGAAGAAGTGTGTCGGGCGTATGCTATGGTTAAAGCTCCCTCCTATGATGTCTCGCCCTAAGTGTAAAAGTATCCAAAATCCTTCCCGTTTCATCAGAAAGAAAAAAACGCCTGCCTTCACGCACATCAAAACCCATCCGCACCCTAAATAAATCACAACCGGGGATACTACTTCTTCGGCCTGCTAATTCAAGTTTGCCTCCCGGAGGTACATTAGCAAATGGTAACTGCCATAAAAATAAATTTTTTTCACAGTCACTCAAGTATAATCCCCTTGTGTCAGCAATCCCATCGCTAATATTAACAAGCACCATACCATTTCCTCTTTCTGTTACATAGAGTTCATAAATAACTAACGGTGGTATTGCAGGGACAGTTACCAGCTCCAGCTTTACCACTCCATTTATTGCATCATTGCTTGATACTATAATATAGGGATAATAAATTCTTTCCCCATTTAATATCCAGTGGTCAAACTCTGTAAATTGCGCCAGTGATGGTCTGATAGGTACAGCCAAATGATTGAAATATTTGGAGGATACCCCATACTGAGTTCCGATATTTGCCCTTATTGGCAAATATCCTCCCTTTTCGAAGACAGTCACTGTGTACATTTCCATGTTAAAGCCAAAGTACTGCGAAAGGTCATAAAAGAGATAGGCAGCTCTATTTATAACAAAATCATACATCTTCATACGATTGTTTTCCACAGCATCCATGCTTCTATTCCAACGCCCCGCCCAATAGTCAATTTCTCTCCATACATTATCATTGAACAGCTCACTACTGATTTTTGCAACTGTGTCGTAATTTATTACATTAGCTGCAAGGTCACAAATCAACATGACAAATTCGTTTGCCATATCAGAACGGGTCAGTATGTTTTTTAATAAAGGACTTGCCGGATTTTCATCATTAAACAAGCGCAGAAATGTATCTCTTCCGAAATCGTTTATACCTAAAGTTGCATCCAAATCCCACATGACAAATCTCCAACGCCCATCCAGTTCTGCTGCGCTATTAGGCACTTGTTCTCCCACATACCGCCAACGTCTTAAATTGTTGTGAGGCCAGTCTTGATTACCTAAAAACAATTGAATGGCATAATACAGCAACAAGTCATCAATACATACGATTGCATTAAGTTTTTCAAAAGTATCTTCATTGTCTAAATCTTTGTATGCGAAGCTCAATAGATACGCTAAGTCATATGCTACTTGTTCTGCATCCGTGTAAAACCTATATAAATTTGCACCATAAGTATCAAACCTTCTTGTTTGGGCATTAAAAATGCCTTGCAAATAGTGGTCGTCTATCCTTACATTAATCCACTGAAAGCCATAAAATTCTCCATTTATAAATGTAGTCGATGCCCTAACAGGTGTAACCACTCTAAATCCCGCGTTTCTTGCCAACACAGACCCCATATAATTATTTAACACGCCATGAATCCAATTTGTGCCTGAGTTCCTAAGAATCAATCTGTCAAAACTGGTCAAAGGTATGCCATTAATCGTATACTCATCATTAAAAAAATCAAAATGGAAACTCCCTGATTCCGGTGAATATTCCCTTCTGGCTATGAGCCTTAAATTTTTTTGAGGTAAAGACCTTGATGTCGCCCCATGAACACGTAAACCTGCGGATTGGTTAATGAGACGTTCGCCATTAAGCGTAAACATTTCTATATATACCGGGCGTTCCGACTCCCTCCCCCTCATAAAAAAATTTGCAGGGTGCAACCACTCAATAAGCTCTACATCCGGGTTTTCCAGTATAAAATTTTCCCTTAATCTACCATCAACAAAAATGCCTATATCATGGTCAAAAAGGTATTCATTGTTTATTGAGAGCGAAAACACTAAAGTGCCAAATCGAGTATAGACATCTTCTCCAACAAAAAAACTGTGCGTAACCGGCGATGTTATTAAATCCTGATACACGGCAATAGCCCTCACCACCACAACATATGTGTCTTCTTTAAGGCTAAATCTCAACGGCTCAATATATTTATTGTCGTATATTGTAGGCATTGACCCATCAGTTGTATAAAATATCATTGAATTAGGCTTAGATGATGTAATCTCTACGACAACATCGCAAATAAAAAAATGGCTAGTCTCAGAAAAGCTAACCCTAAAACCTGCATTGTTTTTTGAACCATACAAATAAGAAGTGCCTTCGGGCAAAACCGGTGCCACAGGATAAATATCAAGAACAATTAACGATACAAAAAAAAACTGCAAAAACAAATATTGCAACTACTAACCTACTGACCATTACTCTCCTGCTCCTGTAGTGCTATTATTTTATCAACATGGAATGATAATATAAACGTAATAAAAAAGATATTTACATTAATATCGTGAATAAATGATGTTGCCAACGAGCCAACAAAAAACACAAAGATTGCGGCACCAAAAAATAAAGATATATTGTGGTTTTTGTGTATAGATAAAGTTTTCCGACAGCAAAGAACTATACATAAATATGAAATTAATGTTATTAAACCGCCCCTCATTATAAGCTCAAATATAATGTTATGTGCATGGAAAAGGCCTCCATCCATCAATATCCAAGAGTCATCGCTCAACCCATACCCCAGCCACGGAGCATAGCGTATCCGCTCTAAAGTAATATCCCACAAATAGGTTCTTGTTGTCATAGTAAGAGACCGATTTAAAACCTGCTCAATCAAAAATGCAAAATGTTCTTGAGCTCTAAATATGGTTATTATAAAAAACAAAAAAACATTTACTAGCAAAAACACATTAACATTCAACACTTTTTTAAATACTTTGTTGCGTCCAATCAACACAATGAATATGAATAAAACACCCATGACAACGCCCATAGCTGACCAAACCTGAATTACAGATATAACAACGGCCACGCAAACTGTATACGCCCATGCCGACAAACGATTTTTTTTCACATGTGAATATACACAAGTTATTAAAGCAGTAAAGATTAATATAACACTCATCGGATTTCTATTTCCTAAAAAATAAACTGCCCCATCCCAACCCCTATCTACCCCTCCGGACAAAATTATAATAGAAATGAAATTTATTGTGAACAATAAACCAAGATAGCAATACAGCACCCTTAATAATCCTCGCAGATTAGTTGAAGCAAGTAGATTTATCAATAAGCAAATTCCCATAACCGTTGCGGCAAAAGTAAAATATCTAAAAAAATTACCGTTAAAACTACCATTATTGTATACAGTGGCAACAAAAAGACTGACTAAATACAACACTACAGAAATAATAATTTTATTTATCTTCCCATACATATAATACAATACAAGTATTATTATTATTGAAATTAGCCTCCATGCATTAAATACTTCGATAACAGAAATCCTTAACCCTAAAACACTAACATGTGGAAGTTCACCCAAATAAGAAAGGCCATCCAGTATTGCGGGCCTTAAAAAAGGTATCAATAAAAAGAGTAAAAACCAAGGCTTTTTTAAAAGATTCATATATTTGTGTCCACTTCTACGAGTTTAATCGTTTGCGATTAAAAAATTTGTAAACATAACTTTCAAAATTTATTAATGGCTTTATCGGAATACGACACAAACGCATAAAACGTATTATAATCCTAACCCATTTAAGGTCACTTGTATAATTCCTTGTCGGTCTCATATAGACACTTTGCTTTTCTTGCAACACATCATCAAGTAATGATAACCATTGTTTTATTATCCTAGAAGGTGCAAATTCTCTTTCTGCAAATATTTTGCCGGCATGTCCCATACGCTGGTTTAGCTCCTGTTGTTTCAAAAGTCTTACAATTTTCTTGCGTAAGCCTTTTGCATTTTTTATTAAATATCCGGTTTTTTTATCAACGATGGTATCAAAAAAGCCATTTATTGATGATGCCACCACGGGAATCCCACAAGCACTCATTTCAACGGCACTTATACCAAACGTCTCATTTTTTCCTGATGGATTGACCACTCCAACCATTGTTTTACTATAAATATCTATTTTTTCTGTAGCGGTTGTCGGTGCATTTTTACTAGAAAAATTTACTGACGGCATTAACTCTTCATTCTCCATTAGATATGGAAGAAATAAATCCTCATAATCCTTGTCTGCAAGACCAAAACTGCCTGTTTTTGCATTGTTATTGTACAATTTTATACTACCAATTACGTTAAGCCTTGCATTTGGGACTTCTTTAACAATATCCTTCCATACCTTCGCTAAAACATGAAAACCCCTGTTAAACATCAATGCTCCCGTATATGTTACTACAGGCTCAATCGGCCAATCTCTATTATCAAATTGAGTTCCATCAAACATATTATAAATAAATGTTGATTTTTTTATAATATCGTGGTCTATATATCTATCGTATTGCTCTTTTCCTACAAATACAAGCCGTTTTACTGCTACAGTATTTTGCAATAATTCAATTATGTCAGATAAAATATAGTTATGTGCCCACGCAATACATTTTATGCTTGTTGTACTTATGCCTTCCAACTCTTTTATGCTTAGGGCAGTGAATACAAAAACTTCAATTCCATCTTCTTCTGCTTTCTTTAATATTTCTGTAGATTCTTTTACAATAACGCTTCTAATCCCTTTTGGTAATAACTGCTCGTTGTAATGATAAAACGCTATGTTGAACTTTTCACTGTACTCCAGCAATGCATTAGCAACCATCGCATAGCTATACTGTGTTCCTCCTACGCCATTACTTCCTTTATTCGGTGTTCTCAAATCAATGTTATTAAATCCTCTATCTTGAAAATAAAATCCTATTTCCGTAGTTCCTTCTTTCATTAAATCACACACCTTTTTTGTTAATATCAATCTGTTTGATATACGTCTCGAGTATATAGTTTTTCTATTACATCATCTAATTCGTGATGATACCTGTTAGCAATTATAAGGTCGCATGATTTTTTAAATTCATTTAAGTCTTTATATATAGGAATATTTTCGTAATCAGGCTCATCCGATGATGGTTCATAAATTATCATTGAAACACCTACATCTCGCAGTCTACGTATTATACCTTTAACAGAGCTTTGGCGAAAATTATCCGAGTCCGTTTTCATTGTTAGCCGATATACACCTACTACACCGGGAGATTTGCTTAAAATACGCTCAGCAATAAAATTTTTTCTAGTGTTATTAGCGTCTACTATCGCAGAAATTACATCATTGGGAATGCCGTCATAGTTAGCACGCATTTGCTTCGTATCCTTAGGCAGACAGTACCCTCCATATCCAAAGCTTGGGTTTGCATAACCAACGCCGATACGAGGATCTAAACATACACCATCTATAATAGAGCGTGCATCTAATCCTGTGCTTTCTGCGTAGCTATCCAGCTCGTTAAAAAAGCTTATTCTCATGGCCAAATAGGTATTAGAAAATAGTTTTATAGCTTCCGCTTCTGTACGTCCTGTGATGATTATTGGGATTTCATTTTTTATTGCACTTTTCCTAATGATGCTTACAAATTCATCTGCTTTTTTATGAAAATAATTATTTTCTTTTGGCGCACCTACCACTATCCTTGACGGATATAAATTGTCATACAATGCTCTTCCTTCTCGCAAAAATTCAGGAGAAAAAAGCAATACACTACCTGGATATTTCATGCTCAGCTTAGCTGTAAAGCCTACTGGAACTGTGCTTTTTATTATGATAGTAGAATCTGGATTAGACATAACGGCGGCATCAACACATAACTCAACAGATGAAGTGTCAAAAAAATTTGTTTTGGGGTTATAATCTGTCGGGGTAGAGATGATAATAAAGTCTGCATTTTCACATGCCTCATTCATGTTGGTTGTTGCCTCTAAATTTAGGTTTTTTGTTGCCAAATAATCAGATATTTCATTATCTAATATTGGCGAAAGCTTATTATTAATCATTTCAACCCTTGAGCTAGATATATCTACAGCGTAAACTTCATTTTCCTTTGCCAATAATACAGCATTGGATAATCCAACATACCCTAACCCCACAACGGCTATTTTTCTTGACATTAAAACACTTCCTTATATCTTTTTAGTAAAGTTAATAGATGATAATCGGCTTTTTATCCCTGATAAAATAAAAAAAACTTCTTCTGTTTTCATTACGGCCATTAGAATAAAATATATAGCCACGCCTACGACCATTAGAACAATAAGTATAGCGGCATCAGCTACGAATCCTTGGCGTGCGAACATATTGCGTAAGCCTTTATTAACAAACCAAATAGCTACACTCATTACGGTAGCCGAAGTAACTGCTTTTAGTAATACAATAATTATTTTTTTTCCACCAATACCATTAAGTTTTTTTCGTAAACTGTACATAAAGGGAGTTGTAGCCACTATAAACGCTATGCTCGTAGACAGAGCGAGTCCATTATGCCCCATAATCCTCACAAGTAAAAATTTAAACACTACGCTTATTATAAGAAATAAGATAGCATTTATCATGGGGGTCTTTGTGTCATTCATGGCATAAAAGGCACGGTCAACTACTGTCCTGTATCCTATGAAGATTAATCCTACTGAATAAAACATCAATGCTGACGCAGTCATATTAGTCGAGGTTTGGTCAAATGCTCCTCTTTCAAATAGCAACCTAACAATATGCTCGTTCAACACTACTGTTGCGAAAGTCACGGGAACCAATATGATTGTAATTGAGTTAATACATTTATTTATCAAGCTTTTTATAGCGACAATGTCACCAACAACAAAATATTTTGATACCATTGTGTACATAACCATTATTATAGCACCTACAAAGGTGGTCGTTACAAGCTCATTCATCCTTTGAGCATAATTGAGTGCCGCAATGCTCCCTTCGCCAAGTCCTGATGCCAACATTCGGTCAAATATTATGTTAAACCTAATCAAAAATGTACTTACCAATAGAGGGAGCGCAAGTTTTAATGATTTTCTTAAATACCTGTCTTTAAAATCAATCTTAAATCTATATCTATACCCGATACATAGTGAGTTGATAAATAACATCAATGATGATGCTGCCATACCAATTAAACTTGCATATGCAAGTCCAAGCACACCTATATATAGACGTGAATATAGTAAAAACGCAATAATAACAACAACAGAATAAGGAATGGTAATAACTGATGTAATCAAAAAACGCTTGTTTGCATTTAAAAAATTTAATAGTATACTCATTGCTCCTAGAAATATTGCGATAAAAAACATTACTCTTGCAAGCTCAATAGCGATAAATATTGTTTCTTCATTATAAAAAAAACCTGGCGCAACTATTGAAATAATTTGTCTCGAAAAAACAACACTTGACACCGAAACCACTAAACCAAGCAATAAAACAATATTTAAAATGTTATTGGTAAAATAGTTCCCCTTTTGCTCGCCGTCCTTTTCTAAGATACTGCTGTAGATTGGTATGAATGTCGTGCCAATAGAAGACACAATGCCTGCGAATATTATATCAGGAACTGAATATACAACCTTATACGCATCTGCTATATTTGTAGTGCCTAATGCGCCAGCCATTATAACCTCACGCAAAAACCCAAAAATTTTAGCAGCCACACTCGCTATCATTATATAAACAACTATTTTTGACGTTGAGGCACTCGACCCACTAATCATTTGTCTTGTCCTTTTGTGGCAACTATATTAAACACATGCTCTCTCAATATTATCCTAACAATCCTACTTGATATGTCATGGCTTTGACTGATACGAAAACCACTTTTACATAACAAGTATTTCCATTTCTTAATAGGTTGAAAACATACACCTACACCAGCCGACTTCGAGCCAAATTTTTTAAAAATCATAGCCAAAAACGGAGTTTTAATAATACTCGCCCTATATATTAAAAAGCTTGATAAATTCTCGATTTTTGGAATGTTATAACTTATTTCAGAAACGCAAACTGTGCCACCATCGTTTAATATTGATTTAATTGAGTCCATCACAAATGATATACCGTTGATTGTTTTTCTATAAGAATCCTGTATTAAGTGATGAAAAACGTAGTTTGCAAAAACTAAATCAAAAGAATTTTTATCAAATAACGCATTTAGCTCAAACGCTGAACCTTTAATAAAGCTAATTTCCGAAAATTTGCTCCATGATTCATGCTCTATAGTATCTATAGAAAATATTTCATACTCCACTTCAACTAAGTGTTGCGAAAGTGCCGCCGAAAAATGTCCACCACCACCACCAATGTCTAATATTTTAATCGGTCGTTTTTCTTCATTGCTTATTTTTGCATATGCGTCCAACACGTCTTTATAACGTCCAACTCTTTCTTTAGCTGTATTAATCTCATACTCTAAGAACACCTCCTTTTGTGAATTATTTATATCCACCTTAGAATATTCATGCATTTATATCCATCCTCGCTATTCTTTTGGTTTTAATATAAAATACATATGATATGGGACATCTTTACAACGATAATGTTTTTGTATGGTATACGTGTTTTTAAGCACTTGAACAACCATAGATTTTTTAACACCATTACCATCATTTATCTCCCAGTGATGCGAATCTTCAACCGTTTTCTTTCCAAATTTATAAAACGGAACAGCAATAGGGATAGTAAATCTTATTTTAGGTAATGAAACTTTTAAACACCCTGAAAACCCAAATATCGGCAAACTTAACACTACACCATGTTTGCATAGTTTACTTATCTTTTGCAACACAGGTTCGAACTCGACAAAAGGCAAATGTTCAAGAACCTCGCAACACAAAATCACATCGTAAGGTTTTGTTACTATTTCATCTATCTTCCTAATGTCTCCACAATAAGTAGGCTTCATATCTTTAACTATGTCAAAGGTATCCACAGTAATGCCACCTTCGATAATACCACGCAATATACTAGGAACTATATTATCTCCTTGCCCAATCACAAGAACACTTTCTGGAGAGAAGTTTAGTGTTTCTAATATTTGATAAGTGTAGGAAGCAAATGCCCCTCCCCCCCAATGCTTTATTGATTTAATAATACCTAAATTGTAAATGTTAACACTTTCAGGTTGCAAAACCCCCATATCACAGCACATCCTATTTGTTTTTTCTTTTCCCGAACATTAAAACATGACAATAATAAAATATAAAACTTGTGTTATTTATTTCATTACATAAAACCACCCCGGTGATATTCTAAAATCGCCATTTGAAGTATGGAGCATTGTTTCTACAGTATCAGCCGTGGGAGGAACCCAAAATCCGAAATAAAATTCGTAATTTCCATTCGCTAAATTTACCCTAAAGCTGTGTGTGTATATAGTACCTACCTGCCACTCACTTGTTTTTATTCTCTCGTGATGTATATTGATAAAATCCCGAGATTGACTAAGCTCATACAATATACTATTAATACTGTCTACATGCAAATGCGCCCATATATAAAAATCTTGGCTTAATCCTGAAATGCATTCAAAGGTCAAGCTAAACTCTGTATATCCATCATATCCTGTTTCAACTGTCATACCCTTATACATTATCTTTCCACCTATATTAACCTGATGTTGTTCTTCCAACTGCCCTTGGTCAATCCAGTCCAACTCGGAATTAGCATCGGCAGTGTTGCTTATTAGGCGACCGTGGCGTTGATTAATATGGTACAACCACTTTGGAAGTAATGGGTACTCACCGGCCAAAACCTGAGTATCCCCCCTAGGGTTAATAACTCTTACATCTGTTATCATTGATAAAGCCCCGCCTACAACATCTATATAAAACCTCTCGGGCATATCCGCATAAAAAAACAAACTAGCGTATCCTGTAATGGATGCATATTCTACATGGTTTACGATTTTTCCTGTAGAAGCTCTTCTGATAGCAACTTCCATAAATTCGCATTCATCAACCAGAACATGATTGATTACATGATAACGCAAAGTATGCCAGCCATAAATTTCTGTATCAAATGATATCGTGACTTGAGTCTTGGATATATCTGTACGTCCATACTGGAACCTTATTGCCGTATAGTCGTATAGAATCAAACATGCGCCAATTGACAAAACAGCAAATACCATCTTTGCTGTTTTGCTAAATGCGCCATTCATACTCTTTTCTCTGTTTGAAATAAGCACACCTTGTCTGTCCAGTAGACATAATACAAATCCCAATACTAACCATACTAATCTTGTATTCTCTAATGAAAGCGACAAGGATTGTACTATAATGGCAATCCACATTGCAAATAAAATACATTTAAGTTCCCAATCAAAGTTTTTACTTTTTAAAATTTTAACCCCCATTAAAGCAAACAAGGATAAAAAAACAGTAACACCAAGTAATCCTAGCTCTGCAAAAGAACCTGCAATGGTATTATGAGGCACGAGACCTTCATAAACAGTATAATTGGCATACCAGCCTGTGCCATCTTCAATAATATCAAGGATGTACTGTTGTGAGTTTAAGGAAAAATTGCCCCTTCCTACCCCTAACAATAAATTGTCTATCCCCATACGAATAGATGCAATAGTTTGATTTATTCTAACCTGCAACATGCCACCACCATCAGCAACATCTAATATGCGACCTGTAAAACGTTTTAATATACTGTTTAACAAAAAACGAGTATCGATGAATAAAAATAATAATGGCACAAGTAACACTGAAGGAAAAATCCATAAAATTTTATAATATCTTTTTATGTTAAAAACAAACAGTACTGCTATGCCACTAAAAAAGCCAATTAAGCCTCCTCTGGACATAGTCAAAATAATACATACAAATGTTAATATGACAGTTATATAGGCCCAAATGTTTTGAATAGTGCTTAATTGAAAATATCTAACTATAATTAAAATGACAAAAAAACTTACACTTAAATATAACGCCGAAGCATTATGGTCTGTTGAAGTTCCTAAAAATTGTTGATGTTGGGCATTTGCTAGATTAAAAATCCAAAATCTAACTCCCGCCATTTTACTAATATGAGCATAAAGCCCATAAACAATAAAGATATTCAATCCGACTGTCCAAGCTATAAGTACGTTGCGTACAGTGTTGCGATTTTCGTCTGCCGCGTTGTAAGCAACAAAAAAGAAAGCTGCACAAATGATAATCTTTATTGCCTCGGAAATGATTCCTATCCAACCGGATGAGTTAACCGGCGAATATATGTTGTAAACTCCCGACAAGAGAAATACAAAAAAATAAGCACCCCAAAACCACCAGTGTGGAAAATGCTTAGAGATTTTAAAATTTTTAATATCAATCAACCATATTAAGCCCAGCGGAATAATAAAAATATCGGCAAAGGATAAGTTCATAACTGTGCCGCCTATGTTTATATGACTCATGATAGGAAATGTAGCTATTATTGCATAAGTTAGCCACATTTTTGTTGTTGTAATACTCGTTGCCATTTGAATGTCACCCTTGTTCCTAGTTGAGTCATGTTGATTCCATATAACAAACTAAGAATAGCAGTATTTATCAGTAGAAACAAGCACGAAATCATGTTCGACAGTGTCGGATTGCAAGGTTGAGTGCTTTATCTCTTTCGGCGATGTTTTTGTCGCTCCAGTATGCTACAAATAGCAGTTCTATTGCAAATCTACATTACAAATCTCCCCCACTAAATATCCTCTGCCGCCAACAAGCACCTTGCTTATGTCGTCGCCGTTTGTAGTTAAGCGTACTATAATTTCGCTGGGGCTGCCCGTGGTATATCCTTGTTCAAAGATGTACTCACTTTTACGAATATTGTTCTGCCAGAGATAGCCTGCCAAAACGCAATTGCTCGTTCCTGTCGCGCTCTCTTCGGGAATGTCATAAAGCGGTGCAAAATTACGACATGCTATACGCTCTTGATTTAAACAGAAGGCGTGGATGCCAATAACATTAAATTTTTGGCTTACGGAAGAAATTTCGTTGAAATTTGGAGTCATAGCTTCCAAAATTTCAAAACTTTTTACAGGTAGCATGATGTCATGTAAGCCTGTTGAGCCGATTACAATGGGGAGATTTTTACATACAACATCAATATCAAAGCATTTTGCAATATCTGTTTTTGACAGAGTTTTAAAAAACTCGGGCTTGTTTTGTTCCATAAAAACCATATCGTCTTGTAACGCTACGTCTAAATCGCCGCTTTTTGTTTCGATGGTGTATTTGTTTTTGTCGAGTGCTAACTTGTTACGCATTAAGGAAGACAAGCTACATATTTACGGTTTTGCCATGGTAAAAGGAATAGAGTAATGTCTCCCCTACTTCCATACCTGTTGACGCGGAAAGGGCTTGTTTGTAAATATCAAGCTGGACGCGGTGGTTTTTTGCCCAGTTTTCTAAAGAGCCTGAGATATAATCGCTTTTGTAGTCTACCAAGATGATTTTTCCGCTTTCTTCGAAATGACAGTCGATTATTCCGTGGACTAAGATTGTGTCGTCGGTGGTAGCCTCCGTATACAACTGAACGGCAGGCAGAGCTATGACAAATGGTGTCTCGCGGTGGAGTTTGCCTTCTGTGGCGGCTTTGCGGAGCCTGTCACCCAGCGGAGAATTTGCCAGATGCACGACTTTTTCGGTGGGTATGGCGGCGGATTCTTCTTGGGCTAAAAGGTTTTTGTCGATGAGGGATTGGATAAGGTCGGCTACAGCGGTCGGTGTGGTGTGGACATGGAAGTCGATATGCTCGGTGATTACATGGAGTGCGGAGCCGAGACTTGCAGGGGTGATTCCGCTTTCTTCTTTCATAAAGGTGGGAGGGTCAAAGGAAGGCGTGGGGGTGGCCTCATGCAGTCGTTTTATTTCGGAGATGGTTAGCTTGGAAGGCAGTGAGGATGAGGCCTCGAGCGGTTCTGACCAAAACATCTTCGGCTTTTCTGTCGGGGGCAAATCAGCAGCTGCTGTGCCTTTTTCCGGCTTGTACTCGCGGATTTTAAAAATCCTTTCGGCCTCTTCCGGATTGCCGATTATGCATGGCATAATCCAGTCCAGATAACTCGCGGCATTTATATTGTCCGTCCATTTTTCTTTTTCTGCTTGCAAATTTTTTGCACGTCCCGACAAAATCAGCACTTCTTGGGCGCGGGTCATTGCGACATAGAGACATCGGAGTTCTTCGGAGAGATTTTCGCGACGAGTAAGGCGAGCCAAGCTATAGCGGGAGAGCGTGTTTGCCCGCGTGCGCAGGGCCGTGTCTACATAATACGCACCCACCCCATGTGCAGAATGCAAAATAACGGGACGGCGTTCGTCATCGGTATTAAATTTTTTGGCAAGAAAAGCGCATATGACAACGGGAAACTCCAGCCCTTTTGATTTGTGGATTGTCATCAGTCGTACCTTGTTTGTGACCGTCGGCTCTACTGCACTTGCCACATTGCCGACCGCACTTAGCCTCTCGATATATCTAATAAAATGGAAAAGCCCCTTTAGGCTTGTTTGCTCAAACTCCATCGCCTTTTCTAAGAGAATGCGCAGATTGGCCTGCCTAAGCTCGCCGCCGACCATGTTTAACACATGAGAAGGGTAATATGTAGTGTCGTAAACAAGCCCAATCAGGCGGTTAATCGGAAGATAGACAGCAGCATCCCGCCACTTAGCCAAATCGTCCAAAAAGTTTTGAGCCTTTTGGGAGCTTATTAATTTTTCATAAAAATCGACACCCTCATGTTGGCTTATTTCGTAGAGGTCATCTGCATTAAGCGCGTAGACAGGGCTTGTCAGCACAGTAATTAGCTCAATATCTTGACGCGGATTGTCGATTACACGCAGGAATGCGATGGCAGTTTTTATTTCCTGCTGCTCAAAAAAACCTTCATTAATATCAGCGATTGCAGGGATTCCGTGTGACTTTAGCTCTTCGACCACCTCACCTGCAATCATGGAAAAACTACGTGCGATGATTGCAATATCCCCAAAATCGTATCCATAGTCGGTGACAATCTCTTTTATGCATTTTGCCAAAACACGAGTCTCTGCGATTATGTTAGAAACAGACTCTTCGTCACCTTCATCATTTTCTTCGTTTTGGTCGAGCAGTTCAAGCCACATTTTTTGCGGGCATCCTTTTTGTTCGTCTCGCCCTGCGCGCAATGCGGCGGCATCATCGTATTCTACATCCCCAAGTTGTCGAGTCATGAGCTTGGAGAATAAAAAATTAACCGCATCCAAGATTTTTGGGCGACTACGGAAGTTATGCGAGAGGTCAATCCTGACACAATCCCCTTCATATTTTTGCAAAAACAATTCGGGATTGGCACGACGAAAGCGATATATACTCTGCTTTACATCGCCTACCAAAAAGCGACGTTCTGCCACAGCGGTCAATATTAAATCCTGGATTTCGTTCGAATCCTGATATTCATCAATCAACACCTCATGATATTTTTGAACATCCGCGGGTGTCATATCACTCGGTCCGTCGGGATACAAAATGCGTATGGCATAATGCTCAAGGTCAGAAAAATCCATGATATTGCGTGCTTTTTTTTCTGCCGAATATGCGTCAGAAAATTTTACAGTGAGGTCAAGCAGCGCGTGGACACGCGGGGCAAGGGCTTGCAGGTCACTTAGCATTTTTTGCGGCGTTGCAAAAAACACGCCTTTTTCCAGTCCTTTTATACGCTCCTTTACGGCCTTGTTGCGCAGACGTTGTACACGTTCTTTTAGGGATGGGTCAACCTCATCTTTTGCGGTGATTGTCGGAAGCCGCCCCCAAGTAATGCCGCGGAATGCCTCATACATCCCTTCAAAATCCCCTGCTCCGAAATCACACAGCATCTCTGCTTCTTGGCGTAGCTTGTCAACATATTTTAGAGGACCGCCGGGTAGATTGCACAACTTTATTGCTTTTTCAATCGCTTCAATAGCGGCCTCCATCCCATACTTTATTTCTTCCCGAGCAATTTTTGCCCATGGGGTTTCGTCCAAGCTTTTCAGTTGACTAAAAGAGGCCGCATATCGCTTTGCCGCCTCTTTTGGAAAAGGGTCGCTCTCCATAAAATTAAACAGACCAAGCACAAGCGTCTCCAGCCGTCCGTCCGTTGTCTTTCCGCCATACACATCAACAAGGTCGATAAAGTCGGCATTTTCTCGTTGATACTCTGCCTCAAAAAGCTCGTCCATCACCTGCGTCCTTATGAGACTAAGCTCCGCATCATCAGCAATTTTGAAGGCGGGGTCAATGTCAACTGCATGAAAATTTTCACGTATGAGCTTTCGGCAAAATGCATGTATTGTAGAAATATCCGCCAAAGGAAGCAATAACGCATGATGAGAAAGCTCTTCTTTGTCATTGAGTTTTTTTTCGATACGCTCGCGCATCTCCGCCGATGCCGCCTCCGTAAAAGTCACGACAAGCAATCTGTCCAGCTCGACACCTTCTGATATATGACGCACTATCCGCTCTGTCAGTACAGCAGTCTTGCCCGACCCCGCGGCGGCAGATACTAGGATTTCTTGAGCATTGCAATTTATGGCTTCGTTTTGTGCAGGGGTAAAGTTTGTCATTGGTGTCATCCCCCTACCATTTGCTCCACGACATACATCACACGGATAAGTGTACTTTCGTCCATGTGCCGAGCAATAAAATACATACCGAGCGGCACGCCGTCGTCCTTCTTACCGATGGGAACCGTCCCTGATGGAAAGCCCGTAAGCGGGGCTATGGTCAAATACTCGTCTGCGCCGATTAGCACATCAAGGTTATTCTCCGAGAATATTTTATTTAGGTCTGCGATTGCTGTCTCGCGACGGCGCAGGGCTTTTACATATGCGGCAGTTGTGAGTTTTTTGTCGCTGTTTTGGCATTCCAACAATATGTCTTGTCCATGTTTTAGACATTTTTCCGCATTTGCCTCATTAAATTTTATTATATCATCTAATGTGCTTATTCCGTTTTTTTGCGTACCATACATGTAGGTGTTTAGGTAGTGATTTATGCAACTTTTAAATTCGTGTTTTGCAATCGGGTCTCCGATGTATTCCCATGGGTCGTCCGGGGTTACGCCATTGTACTCGGCTATGATGAAAGCACCTGCGGTTTCTAACTTTTCAATGGTTTTTTTTATGACGGGGTCAGATTTTCCTTCGTTGTATATGCCTATACGCAGTCCACGGATGCTTGCGTTATCCAAACCCGCTATATAGTCTTTTTGGGTTTGTGTCCATACGGATGTGTACAACACACTGCCCATGTATATAGCGTCATTTTGACCTTTCATTCCACTCAATAATATCGCCGCATCTCTCACCGTGCGAGCCATGGGGCCGGGGGTGTCCAGTGTAGAAGAAATCGGTACGATTCCATGTGTTGGGAAAAAACCCGCAGATGGTTTTATACCGACAATGCCGGCGGCGGCAGAGGGGTCGATAATCGAGCCGCAGGTCTCTGTACCCACAGCAGCGACACAAAACCCTGCCGCCACTGCCACCGCTGAGCCTGTACTTGAGCCGCTCGGGTCATGATTATGTAGATTTTTTACCTGCCCACCACGAGAGCTGTAACCGTTTGGCATGTCGCTTGCCATCCAGTTTGACATCTCTGTCATATTTGTTTTGCCCAAGATAATCGCACCTGCGTTGCGCAGATTTTGCACTATTGCCGCGTCATATGAAGCATAGTGGTTATTTAATGCAAGGCTACCCGCTGTAGTCTGCATTTTATCATGCGTGTTTATATTATCCTTTAACAATATTGGGACACCATGCAATGCTCCGCGAGACATGCCCTTTTCATTGTCCAACATTGTAGCAATGGTGAGTGCGTCGGGATTTATTTCTGCGACGGAGTTTAACAGACCGTCATGTTCTGCAATTTTTTCCATGTACTGCAAGGTAAGCTCACGGTATGTGTGTTGCCGACTATTCATACGAAATCATCTCCCCAAGGATATGCCTTTCTGCGATTTGCAAGCCACGGAGCTTTATATTATTCCCATCCAGTACGCGACTCACCGTATCGAAGGCAAGCATGGGTGTGTTATTTTCTTCGCTCAAATGCGCAAGAAAAACATGTGTTTTGTTAGGCACAACGACTTCTGCCAGCAACATACCCGCTTGGGCATTTGATAGATGACCATGATTGCTCAACACTCTGTTTTTAAGAGAACGATGATAACGGCCACGCTCCAGCATTTCCGGGTCATGATTGCTTTCCAGCAAAATTACACGAGCGTTTTTTAGCCTCTTTTTTACAATGTCTGTGGCATGTCCAAAATCTGTTGCTATTACCATTTTTTCATCCCTGTCAGAAAGCGAACGAAATGAATAGCCAACAGGTTGCAAAGCGTCGTGAGGGATGTCAAATGCCGTGACCTTTGCATCGCCGATGGTGATTGGCTTTTCGGGTTCGATGGTTTTTACCTGCGACTCCTCCAATGCACCGAGACTGCGATGACGCAAAAAATAACGCCACGTAAGCGGCGTGGCGTAGATGTCGGCCTTATAACGACGCGCAACCACACCCGCGCCTGTGATATGGTCGCGGTGTTCGTGAGTGATAAAAATGCCGTCGAGGCTACGTATATTCATTTGCTGTAATGCATGGTCTATTTTCTTGCCGCTCACACCTGCGTCGATTAAAAAATTTTTGCCACCAAGTCCAAGGTAGTAAGCGTTACCGCTGGAGCCGCTTGCGATTGTAAAAAATTTCATGACTATGCCTTCTTTATTCTTTTTATGTCTGCGCCGATTGCGCGGAATTTTTCTTCAAAACGGCCATATCCTCTGTCCAAATGCCCTACTTCGCTTATGACGGTCTCACCTTTGGCACAAAGTCCCGCAAGCACAAGTGCCGCTCCTGCACGCAAGTCTGTAGCCATCACCTCGGCACCTGTGTATGTACACGAGCCTTTTGTGACAGCGACACGCCCTTCTATTTTGAGTTGCGCACCGAGTCGGCGTATTTCGTTCACATATCTATAGCGCGCATCAAATACGTTTTCTGTAACAATGCTTGTCCCCTGTGCTGTGCAAAGTAACGTCGTCATCTGCGGTTGCAAATCCGTGGGAAAACCCGGATAAAACGCTGTTTTGATTTCGCAAGCGCGTAGTCCTTCGTTGTTACCGCAAACACGAATCCAGTCATCACCCTCCGTGATGGCACATCCCATTTCCTTTAGCTTAGAAGTCACGGAGTCCATATGTTTTGGGATAATATTTTCTACGGTGACATCGCCGTTTGTGATTGCCGCTGCAATCATATAGGTACCCGCCTCTATAGGGTCGGGCAATACAGTATAATCACCACCGCTTAGGCTTTCTACACCTTTTACGCGGATGTTTGCCGTACCTGCGCCATAGATTTTTGCACCGATTTTATTTAAAAAACTCGCCGCATCTACCACATGAGGCTCTTTTGCCGCATTCTCTATGAGTGTAGTGCCTTCGGCAAACACTGCCGCCATCATTATATTAATCGTCGCACCTACACTGGGACAGTCGAGATATATGTTAGCTCCCTTTAGCCCATCTTCTGCGGTAAGCTTTACAACACCATGCTCTTGCGAACAGGTAGCACCGAGAGCGGTGAATCCTTTTAAATGGTAATCAATCGGGCGCGCCCCGAGGTCACAGCCACCCGGCCGAGACACCTCCGCATAGCCATACTTGCCCAGCATCGCACCCATAAAATAATAAGACGCACGCATATTGCGGGCATATTTTTCTTCCAAAACCTGCCCGGTCATATTGCGTGCGTCCACACGTAATGTATGTTCATCCTCAAACTCGCAACGCACACCCATAGAGCGCATCGCATTTATCATATTTGACACGTCCTCTATTTGCGGCAGGTTGTCAATAACACAAACATCGCCTGCGGCTATAGAAGCCGGAAGAATTGCTACCGCGGCGTTTTTTGCACCGCTTATATTTACATTTCCATGTAAGGGTTTTTGTCCATTAATAACGATGTACTCCATTGCGCACACACGTCCCCCGAAGTCACATTTTTTTAAATTCGGACAAGTATAGCACAAATAATTTGTAATGAGAATGAAACATTTGTTCGAGGAGTGTATTTTCTCTGTTTATTGTCAAGACTTATAGCCAAGGAGTGATGCAATGGAAAACAAAAAGTTTTTTGCGTCTTTAATCGGTGCATGTGTATTTTCATCTGTGCTTGGGCTGCTGCTTGGGTATTTTATCTTCGGGCCGATAGGTGTATCTGCGCGGACGGGTGAGTCTGAATGGGTCGAAGAAATCCCTACAGAGTACACCCTCCATACAAATACAGAGCCACCCCCCGAAACGCCCGAAGATGACTATAAATTTGTGGTGACAAGCAAGGATGGCGTAATCGTCGTATACCAAGGCGAAACCCTAAAGGAGACGACCCAGACCTATATCAACGCCCTGCCCACCGAAGAACAAGAGAGGCTGGCACAGGGCATACCCATCAGAACAGAAGAAGCACTTGTAAGAATATTAGAAGATTATGGGAGTTAGGTTTTTTTAACCGCTCCTTTTTTTTCGTATTATTGTAATTACATATTGACAGACAAAAATCCGTATGTTAAATTGCACACAAGAAAGCAAAAATTCGTTGCAAATATAGTAATATTGTGCAAGGAGGTTGTGTAAGTGTCTCGTTATATTCTTGCGCACGACCTCGGCACAAGCGGCAACAAAGCTACGGTTTATGACTTTGAAGGGCAGTTGGTGGCATTTAGCGTAGATAGCTATCCCACATTTTACCCTTCGCAACGTTTTGTAGAGCAAAATCCCGATGACTGGTGGTCATCTGTTTGTAAAACGAGCAAAAAAATCTTGGCAAATAACAATATAAGACCTTCGGACATCGCATGTGTGACATTAAGCGGACAGATGATGGGCTGTGTCCTTACTGACAAATACGGTGAAAGCCTACGCAACGCGATTATCTGGGCAGATTCTCGCGCAGGCGTTCAAGAGGATTTCCTCCGTAAGCAAATGGATTCTTGGGAATTTTATAAAATCACAGGGCATCGCCCCGCTTCGTTTTACTCCCTTGCAAAGCTGTTGTGGGTCAAAGAAAACGAGCCGACCATCTACAAAAACACTTACAAAATGCTAAACGCCAAAGACTATATCATACATAAACTCACAGGCGTTTTTGCCACAGACTACAGCGACGCAAGCGGCACAAATCTCTTGGAACTCGAAAGTAAAAACTGGTCATCTTCTATTATAAAGGCGGCAGGTATCGAAGCCGGTTTATTACCAAAACTTCTGCCTTCTACTGATACAGCAGGGAAAATCACAAAAGCCGCGGCCACAGTCACAGGTCTCTCAGAAGGAACACCCGTAGTGATGGGCGGAGGTGACGGCTCATGTGCGGCAGTAGGTGCGGGAGCGGTAACAAAAGGCTCCGTCTATGTGGTAATCGGCTCATCGTCGTGGATTGCTCATACCACAAGCACACCCATATACGACCCTCACCAAAAAACCTTCACATGGGTGGCACTGGACAAGGATTTATATACCCCATGCGGCACGATGCAAGCGGCGGGATATTCTGTAAATTGGTTTAACGAGAACATAGGAGAAACACAAATCAGCAACAGCCCCGGCGCAGACGGCCTATTCTTTTTGCCATATCTGCTGGGAGAACGCTCGCCCCGCTGGGACGCAAACGCCCGTGCCTCATTCATAGGACTCACAATGACGCATAAAAAACCCGACATGGCACGCGCCGTACTCGAAGGGGTTGGCTACAACCTAAAAATCATCTTGGACTTAATCTGCAAAACAGGGACGGAAAACATCACAGCAATAGGCGGCGGCGCGAAAAACACGCAGTGGTTACAAATCCTCGCCGACATCTTCGAAACACCCATACAAATCCCCGCCTATCTCGAAGAAGCAACATCCCTCGGTGCGGCAATCTGCGCAGGCGTGGGCATAGGTGCTATAGAAAGTTTTGCGGCGGCGGCAGGTTTTAACAAAACATCAAAAACCCTCTCTCCACAAAAAGAAAACGCATCGCTGTACCGCAAAATGTATAAACATTTTGACCGACTATACTACGCATTGGACGGTGCAAACCATGGGACAAATCATACTGACAGATTTTCCTCCTCTTAATAAAGCGATTCCAATCCCCCTGTATTACCAACTAAAACAGTTTATTTTGAAAAGCATCAAGCAGGGGGATTGGTCGCCTGGGTTAATGATTCCGTCAGAACATGCACTCTGCGAGGCTTTTGGTATAAGCCGCCCAACCGTGCGCCAGGCCATCAAAGAACTCGTGAGCGAAGGCCATCTGACCCGAGCAAACCGTCATGTTTTGGTGTCTATGCCAAAAATGGCAGGAGAGTTTTTCAGCACTCTGCAAAGTTTTAATGAAGAGATGAAGGCGAAGGGTCTTACACCTTCTACACAGGTGCTTTCGATTGGGTTGCGAGAATGTCCGGAGGCATCAAAAAACCTCGGCGTAGACGGTGAGTGTATCTGTATAGAACGCCTGCGCTTTGCCGACAACGAACCGATTGTGTGGGTGGAAACATTCCTCCCGCCGCATTATAGGAAGTTGCTCGACCTTGATTTTACAAAGGTCTCACTATACGAATCCGTAAACGAGATGTACCAAACAGAGATAACATGGGCAGAGCGTGTGTTTGAGGCGACGGTAGCGGGTACGCGGGAGGCAGATGTCTTAAACATAAAAAAGGGCGCGCCTCTATGTTTTGTAAAGACCCTAACCTTTATCCAAAACGACAAAGCTGTGGAGTTTTCTATAGCGCGATACAGGGGCGACAAAAGTAAGTTTATGGTAAGGATTAATATGTAAAGGGGTTGTAAAATGGACGCAGAATACAGAATCGAAATGAAAAATATGTCCAAGAGCTTTGGGGGTATCCACGCGCTTAAAGGTGTAAGTTTTAGCGTAAAACCCGGCGAAATCCACTGTCTCGTAGGCGAAAACGGAGCGGGCAAATCCACATTGATGAAAATCCTGTCAGGTGCGTATCGCATGGACTCGGGAGAAATCAAAATCAACGGCAAGCCTGTTGAAATCACGTCACCCGCCCAAGCAATAAAACAAGGCATAGGGATTGTGTATCAGGAGTTTGAGCTGGCAAACGACCTATCAGTTGCAGAAAACATATTTATGGAAAGTTTGGGCAAAAGTGCGTTTGTAAACTGGAGCAAACTAAACGAAGAAGCCCAAAAGGTTGTACAAAGTATAGGCTTTGACATAAACCCGCGTAATAACACAGGCGACCTAAGTGTAGCCTACAAACAAATTGTAGAAATCGCAAAGGTGCTTTCCAAAAATGTAAGTATACTTATACTCGACGAGCCGACCGCTGTACTAAACGACAGTGAGGCAGAGGTTATGTTTAAGCTTCTGCTAAAGCTGAAAGAAAAAGGCGTAAGCATAATCTACATTTCGCACCGACTGGACGAAATTTTTAAAATCGGCGATACCGTCACTACACTAAAAGACGGCGAAATAACAGGCGTAAACCCCGTTTCAGAAATGACGGTGGACAAAATCATTGAGTTGATGATAGGGCGCGAGCTTTCTGACAAATATCCAAAGCGTGTATCCAACATCGGCGAGGAGTGTATTCGCTTAGAAGGATTTTCCGGCGGCATGTTTAGGGATGTGTCGTTTAGTGTACGCAAGGGTGAGGTGCTTGGGCTTGCAGGTCTTGTGGGCAGCGGGCGCACAGAGGTTATGCGTGCATTATTCGGAGCGGACAAACGCTTGTCGGGCAAGGTTTTTTACGAGGGCAAGCAAGTTAACTTTCCATCTACGGTAAAAGCCGTGCGTGGTGGTTTGGCTCTCATACCCGAAAACAGAAAAGAACAAGGACTAATCCCTGCACTAAATATCCGAAAAAACATAACAATCACAAACCTTAAAAAAGTGACAAAGCTAAATATCTTTAATTCTAAGAAAGAAAGCGAAGTAGCCGAAACCCTTTCCAAAAAGCTCCGCGTAAAAACAGAAAGTGTAGAATCTAATGTGTTTAGCTTAAGCGGGGGCAACCAGCAAAAGGTCGTAATCGCAAAGTGGATGAACACTGACTCCAAGGTAGTCATCATGGACGAACCCACACGCGGCGTAGACGTGGGGGCTAAGACAGAAATCTACGGCCTCATCAACGACTTGGCAACACAGGGCAACGCGGTCATCCTCATCTCATCCGAAATGGTAGAGCTTTTGGCGATGTGCGACCGCCTTCTCGTAATGAATCAAGGCATTGTCAAAGGCGAACTGGAAAAAGAAAATTTTTCCGAAAAAAATATAATGCAACTCATAGTGGAGGAAAAATAATATGGACAGGATAAAAAAAATCGACTGGGGTTATCTTTTAAGGAACTATCTTGTTGTTTTTGTGGCGATTGTGTTGTTTATCGTCTCCAGCCAGCTATCGGATGTATTCCTTAGCACGCAGAATATTTTTAACTTACTGCGTCAGCTCGCACCACCCACACTTATTGCCATCGGTATGCTCTTTGTCATCATGACGGGCGGCATTGACCTTTCCGTAGGCTCTGTCGTAGCTATGGCCTCTGTTTTTACGGCGCATTTGCTTATGACACATAATCTCGTGGTTACAATTGTACTTGTACTGCTTTGCACCGCTGTTTTTGGTGCAGTAATAGGGTATCTCGTAGCCTACAGAAAACTCGCGGCATTTGTTGTCTCGCTCGCGGGTATGACGATTGCCAGTGGTATTGCGTTTATTGTTTCACGCGGTATGCCGCAGAGAATCCGCAATGATGCACTGCGCAGCTTTGCAGTAGACAGTGTACTCGGAGTACCCATCCTCGTATGTTTTGCTCTCGCATTTGTGCTTATATTTGCCCTGATTCATCGCTATACCACATGGGGCAGAATCGTCCAAGCAATCGGCAGTAACGAAACAGCCGCAAAACTCTCCGGTATAAACACAAATCTCTACACCGTCAGCGTTTATGTCCTTAGCTCTGTACTCGCCGGTATCGCCGGCATAATGATTGCTTCTCGTGTAAATATCGGTAGCCCCCTCGCAGGACAACTCATGGAACTCGATGCCATAGCCGCAGTAGTAATCGGTGGCGCGAGCCTCGCAGGCGGTAACGGAAAAGTACTAAACACATTAATGGGCGTATGGGTACTCGGTATGATAGGCAATATAATGAATCTCATGAACGTACCAAGCTATCCGCAAGATGTACTCAAAGGTGTAATCATCATACTTGCAATACTCTTGCAAATGAGCAAAAAAGGGAAAGACATCAACTCGTCGTCTATGGCATAGTTTAGCTCCCCTTAAGGGTAGATATAGCTAAAAAAATTTAATTCAGGAGGAAAGAAAATGAAGAAAACAAAACTTGCAGTACTGGTATTTGTCTTGGCATGTCTTGGTGTTGTGTTTGTCGCATGTGGCGACGATGCGGCACCTGCGCCTACAGGTGGCGGCGGTGGTGGCGGTGCAGTTGCGGCAGACGTAGGCGCACCACACGCAGTTATCGAAAATGTTTCTGACTTGCGCGTTGGCTTCTCCATCAAAAACAGACATAACCCCTACCTCATCGCCATGTACGAAACAATGCAAGAAGAAGCACGTCGTCACGGCTTCCAGCTATCCACACGCAATGCGGGCGGAGATGCCGTACAGCAACAAGTTGACGTAGAGTCACTCATAGCGGCGGGTGTAGATGTAATCGTAATGGACGCACAAGACCCTGTAGCCGCTATCGCAAAATCCGAATACATCGCAAGCCACGGTATTCCGCTATTCCTTATGAATGCAACAGTAGACCCTGCTTCTATTTTTGTTACACTTATCCAGTCTAACAACGTAGGCCTCGGCTCTGCGGTAGGCGAATGGGTAGCAGACCAAATCGACGGCGACATCCGTATCGGCCTTCTCTCAGGCAACCCCGGTAACATGGTAGGTTTTGCTCGCAGAAACGGCTTTATCCAAGGAATTTCTGAACGCCAACTGGCAACAATGAACTCCACAAACTTTATTATCCGTTCACAAGGCTGGGGCAACTGGTCAGCAGAAGGCGGACTCTCTGCGGCAGAAGATATGCTCGTAGCCGCACCTGACATCAACGTTATTTTTGCAGAAAACGATGCAAAAGCTATGGGTGCAATCACAGCAGTACAAAATGCAGGCCGCGCCGGCGAAGTCCTCGTTGTAGGTATTGACGGAATGCGTGATGCTCTCGAAATGATACAAGACGGCCACTACGGCGCGACAGGCGTAAACAGCCCCATAGAGCTGGTTCGCCTTTCCATGAATGTAATGGTTGACTATATGACAGGCGTAAACCGTAACATCCCCTCTCTAATCAACACAACACCAGGTATCGTACACGGTGGCAACGTAGGCCAAAGCTGGGATTTGGCGTTTTAGTAGCTGACAATGCGGGGGACTGCTTGCAGTCCCCTAATATTTTTATGAGGTGAAATCGTATGAAGATGATGATAAATGGTAAGTATGTAGATGCAAAAAATGGTGCAACTATTGATATTGTTAATTCTGCTACGCAAGAGCATATAGATACAGTGCCGGCTGCCACGGAGGACGATGTAAATGCGGCAATCGAGGCGGCAAAAGAAGGCGCGAAAACATGGGGTGCCACGCCGCAATACAAGCGTAGCGAAATCCTTTTCAAATGTGCCGAAGCCATTGAAAAGAATGTAGAAGAGCTTGCTCGGAGCTTGTCTACAGAAATGGGCAAGGTGATTTCTGAGGCCTTGCCCGAGGTGGCTTGTTCTGCACAGATTTTCCGAGGCTTTGCAGAGATGGCAAACCACCTGTATGGGCAGGTCATGCCTGAGTTCCAAAAAGGGTCGGAGACCGATATTATTTTTACCAAAAGAGAGCCTTTGGGTGTTGTTGCCTGTATCACACCTTTTAACTATCCTGTAGAGCTTTGTTATCACAAGGTTGCGGCTTCACTTGCAATGGGTAATACAGTGATTATCAAACCGGCATCCGACAACCCACTTACAGTGATGAAGGTCGCGAAGCTTTGTTGGGAAGCAGGAGTACCCGGCAATGTTTTGCAACTCGTAACAGGCAGCGGTGCGTCTATCGGAAAAATCCTTTCTACATCCAAAGACATTGACGCTATTAGCCTAACAGGCAGTACAGAGGTCGGTGTACAGGTTGCAGAGCTTGCGGCAAAGACATTAAAGCATTTGCATCTCGAACTCGGCGGAAACGACCCGCTTGTTATATTTGAAGATGCAGACATGGATTTGGCCGTAGATGAGACCGTATACGGGCGTTTGAAAAACGCAGGGCAGACCTGTTGCTCTCCAAAGCGTTTTATCGTACATTCTTCTATAGCAGAAGAATATACAAAGAAGGTAATCGAAAAACTCAAAACAATAAAAACAGGCTGTCCGCTGGATAAGGCGACCGAGCTTGGCTCGCTTATCAACCCAAGGGCAGCAGAGGATGTAAAAAAGCAAGTGGAGCATACACTCTCACAAGGCGCGAAATGTGTCTATGGAGGCAAGCTCTACGACAAGACATACTTTGAGCCTACAGTGCTTACGGGTGTGACAAAGGATATGGACATCGCTGTCGACTTAGAAGTCTTTGGCCCCGTATTCCCGATTATCACATTTGACACCTTTGACGAAGCTGTAGAAATAGCAAACAACACGATTTATGGCTTGCAAGGTGGCGTGATTACAAAGGATGTTTCTAAAGCAATACGTGCCGCTTCACAAATCCGCGTCGGCGGCATTGTCATAAACGGCTCGGGCAACTACCGCAATATCGACCAGCCATTCGGCGGCATGAAAATGAGCGGCCTCGGCAGAGAAGGCGTATGTTGCACATTGCAAGAAATGACACAGGTTAAGTCCTATATTATGAAGAACATCATGGTATAGCGGATTAAACGAAGCTATAGGCGTGTTGACCACGCCTTACATAGGAGAGTGATTGCAATGGATAAAAAAATGGGTCAATATTTTGACTACGCATTGCTAAAGGCCGCAGCGACATACGAAGAATTTGAAAAATTTTGTGCAGAGGGCATAAAATATAATGTAAAAATGCTTGCAATCAATCCATCCGCTGTTGCATACTGCGTGCGCCAAGTCGCAGGCAAGATTGGTGTAGGTGCGGCGGTGGGTTTTCCACTTGGGCAAAACACCATCGAGACAAAGCTGTATGAAACAGAACGCGCCCTTTCCGAAGGCGCGAACGAAATCGACTATGTAATAAATCTCACCGAACTAAAGTCAAAAAATTATACCCACATAGAAAAAGAAATGAGCGCAATCACAAATGCATGTCGCAAGGTGGGTGCAGTCTCAAAGGTAATTTTTGAAAACTGCTACCTCACCGACGACGAAAAAATCAAACTCTGCGAAATCGCAAACATAGTCAAACCCGACTTTGTAAAAACATCCACGGGCTTTGGCACCGGCGGCGCGACAGTGAGAGACATACAGCTAATGCGAAAGCATACGACTCTCGAAATCAAAGCCTCCGGCGGCATTCAAACATGGGCAGACGCAGACGCGCTAATCAAAGCAGGTGCAACACGCATAGGCACGAGTAATATATCCGCAATCTTAGGGGCTGGTTAATCCATCTTGCCATTAGCTACTTCCAATGCTCTTTGCAGCTGCACATCCTCTTCCGGCTCCAGTGTGCCGATTCTGCGGCTTAGGGCTTCTGACATTTCTACTTCTATATGAGGTGCTATCCCTGTTCCGTGGATGGATTCTCCACCGGGGGTAAAATATTTTTGCACTGTAAGCTTTATTGCGGTGCCATCAGAGAGGTCCAGTAGGTTTTGAACCACACCTTTACCAAATGTCTGTGCGCCTACTATAGTACCCATTTGGGTATCGCGCACTGCACCGGAAAGGACTTCTGAAGCTGATGCACTGCGTTCGTTTACCAGCAATACCAGAGGAAGGCCAAGATATGCATCGTCAGAATAAAAATTTTCTCGGTGACCCGCGGCGTTTATTGTGTAAAGGATTATACCTTCGGGGATTAGGTGGTCGGTGATGTCGTTTACTGCGCACAGCAGGCCGCCGGGATTGTTGCGTACATCTATGATTAAAGCCTCCATGCCGTCGGCATATAGCTCAGAAAGTGCTGTTTCAAACTGACCGCTTGTGATTCTGTCGAATCCTTCTATACGAATATAGCCCACCGCTCCGTTTTCGGTGTACATCATTTCGTGGAAAACGGTAGGCACTTCTACTCTTGCGCGGACTATATCAAAGTCAAGACGCTCATGCTCATAAGGACGCAAGACTGTGAGGGTTACGGTCGTACCGGCAGGGCCTGTTATCATGCCCACTACATCCTCGCGTTGGCGACCGATAACTTCTATACCGTCTACTGCCACGATTTTGTCACCCGGCAGTACACCTGCGTTTGCGGCAGGTGCATCTCGGAATGTATTTGTAATTGTGATGAATGGGTCATCTTCTTCTACCGAAATATGAACGCCAATCCCCACAAATGTACCTTCTGTGCGGGCATGGAACGCCGCCAACGCCGCCGCATCAAAATACTGGGTATATGGGTCCCCTACCCCTTCCATAAAACCACGATACATATTTTCTAACATAATATCTTTATCAAACGGCACTATAGAAAACATATTTAGCAGGCCGTACATTTCCATTATTTTTGTGTTTGGGTCTATCCCGCGCCAGCGCACTTGTCGTGCATATACGTTTATACCCGCCGCGACAACAACCATTATCAGTGCAGTGATTAGCGCACCTGCACCTATTCCTCTTATAAAATCTTTTCTGTTTTCCATAAAAATTCCCCTCCATGCGTGTCTACATAATCATATGCATGACCGATAAAAAATAGTATAGGGTTTGCCAAGAGCATATTTTGGCGAAAATTGTTGGTATTTTTTGGTATTTGTTGCGTAAAAAATGTTGACTTCCATTTATTTCCTGCTATAATGGCAACAAATGGTAATTAATGACAGGAGGAAATCAGAATGAACGACAAAAAAATGAGCATTTTAATGGCAGACGACAACAGGGAGTTTTGTGACGCGATTACAAACTTTTTGGAGAAACAAGCTGACATGCATGTAGTGGGAGTGGCCTATGACGGTATGGGGGCCTTAGAAAAAATCAAAACACTAAAGCCCGATATCGCCATCATAGACGGCGTAATGCCAAAACTGGATGGTCTCGGTGTATTAGAAAAACTAAAACTCACCGAAGAACAACCCTACGCCCCCATATGCATCATTCTTTCGGCAATCACGCAGGACAAAATCACACAAAAGGCAATCGAACTCGGCGCGGAGTACTACATAGCCAAGCCTTTCGACCTAGAGGCCTTGGTTACAAGAATCCGCCAGCTAAAAGAGCAACTAAAAAGCCCCATACAAAAAGGTGTCGGCGCACGCAGTCGCCAAAACAAAGAAGTAAATCTGGAAACAAAAATCACAGGCATTTTACACGAAATCGGTGTGCCTGCTCATATCCGCGGCTACCACTATATGCGCGAAGCCATCATGATGGCAGTCAACGACCTCGACATATTAAATTACATCACAAAAGAATTGTACCCCACAATAGCCAGAAAATGCAATACAACCCCCTCTCGCGTAGAACGTGCAATCCGCCACGCCATAGAAGTAGCATGGAGCCGCGGCAAAGTAGAAATCATCGACTCGCTCTTTGGCTACACAATCTCTAACCACAAAGGGAAACCAACAAACAGCGAATTTATCGCCCTCATCGCGGACAGGCTTAGGCTGGAGCTAAAAGCAGGATAAATTATGCCACCCCTCATATTTTTTTCTCTTGCAAATCCTAAAAAAATCCCGTAGAATGAGGTTGTCACAAGCAAACAGGGGGATTGCAATGGTAAACCCGATGAATCTATATAACGAAATCGTAAGCGGCATACTTTCGCGTGTACCGGGAGGTAAGGCCATGTATAGCCAACTACAACAGGGGCGCACTGCCAGTGCCGCCTCTGCTTCTCGTGCCGTAGCAAATGGCGGCGAAGCGACAAGCCGCGGACTTACACCCTCTAATGACGGCATCGGAGCCGTCCCCTTTAGTGCAATCATGGAGTATTTTTCGAATGGTGGCGAAGCAGACGAGTTTTTGCGTCAAGCAATAGAATCCGAAATAGAACTGGCCGCTGTACGCCACGATATAGACCCAAACCTAATCCGTGCAGTCATCCGCGCAGAGAGTAGCTACCGCCACGATGCAGTATCGCATGCGGGTGCCATGGGTCTCATGCAACTCATGCCCAACACAGCCGCCTCCCTCGGAGTCACAAACCCATTCGACATCCGTCAAAACATCAATGGCGGTACAGAGTATCTGCGCCGAATGTTAGATATGTTTGACCAAGATATTGACCTCGCTGTTGCAGCATACAATGCCGGACAAGGCGCAGTACGTCGCCACGGCGGGATTCCTCCCTTCGCAGAGACACAGCAGCATGTACCGAGAGTACGCCAATTCTTCGAAGAATATACCTTGCAACAATATCAACGAGCCACCGAGGATTCTAGGTTTTCATCTTGATGCAACCTTGACAAAACAACCCAAAGATGCTAATCTTTCGCCTGTTGCTTACTACATTCGCTCTCATAACTCAGGGGTAGAGTACCTCCTTGGTAAGGAGGAAGTCGGCAGTTCAAATCTGCTTGAGAGCCTAGAGTTTTCCCCTCCAATTTAAGGGGAATGTTTCCGTCAAACCTGTGTGGGGTCTGGCGGATTCTTTTATTTAGAGCCTAATCCGCTTTGTCGTTTTGGGCAAAGGTTTGAAAGGCGGCCGACCGACGTATAGTTTGCTCTCATAACACTTTGCTTTTTACCAATTTATTGATATACTTCTCCTATATAATGCAACTACAAAAATGAGATTAGGGTGATAATATGTACATTGGTGTTGACATTGGTACATCGGCGGTAAAAATGATTGCGGTAGATGAAAAAGGTACGGTACTGCGTACTGTTTCGCGTGATTATCCGCTTTATATGTTTGACAATGGATTTAGTGAGCAGGCTCCCGAGGACTGGTGGAGTCAAACGGCTGACGGCTTGCGCGAGCTTACAAAAGGCTTGCCTGAGGTATCTTCTGTTAGCTTTAGCGGACAAATGCATGGGCTTGTTTTGCTTGATGAGAATGATAATGTGATCCGCAGGGCAATACTTTGGAATGACCAACGCACACAAAAGCAATGCGATTATCTGAACAACACTATAGGGCGTGAGGTTTTGTTGGAGAATGCGGCCAACATCGCACTCACGGGCTTTACTGCACCAAAGATTCTTTGGGTTAAGGAAAACGAGCCGGAGATTTTTGCAAAAGTAAAGAAGATTATGTTGCCTAAGGACTATATCGCATACAAACTATCGGGTGTGTTTGCGACGGATGTTTCTGACGCTTCCGGCATGTTACTTTTGGATGTAAAAAAGCAGGATTGGTCGGATAAGATGTTAGAAATCACGGGTGTCAGCCGTGGACAGTTGCCAAAGCTGTTTCAGTCGTATGAGGCTGTGGGCAATGTTACTGCCGAAGCCGCTAAGGAAACAGGTCTTTCTGCAAACGCAAAGGTCGTCATCGGCGGCGGCGACCAAGCTGTCGGAGCTGTTGGATCGGGCATTGTTTCGGAAGGTATGTGTTCTGTTTCGCTTGGGACTTCGGGCGTGCTGTTTGTTGCGGCAGACAACTTTGCCGTGGATACTTCTCCCGCGGCCATACATGCGTTTGCGCATTCCACGGGGCGTTTCCATTTTATGGGCGTTACCCTTGCAGCGGCGGGGTCTAACAAATGGTGGGTCGAAGAAATTTTGTCCACGACAGATTATCCTGCGGAGCAAAAAAATATCAATAAAGTCGGTACCAATCCCGTTTACTTTTTACCATATCTGTCGGGTGAGCGCACACCACATAACGACTCTATGGCACGCGGCGCGTTTGTTGGCATGAACATGACAACCACCCGCGCAGACATGACCTTGGCAGTGCTGGAAGGCGTTGCGTATAGTTTGCGCGACATTCTCACTCGCGTGCGCGGGCTTGGTGCAAAGGTGACTACCGCACGGATTATCGGTGGCGGTGCAAAATCACCACTCTGGTGCCAAATCATTGCTGATATTTTGCAACTCCGTGTAGAAAAAATGCAATCAGAAGAAGGCCCTGCGTTTGGTGCGGCAATACTTGCAATGGTAGGCGCGGGCGCGTTCAAAAATGTAGAAGAAGCCTGCAAGGCACTCATAAAAGTAACCGAGACCTTCGAGCCTAATAAAGAGAATGCCGCAAACTACGATAAACGATACCCGATTTATGTAAACCTGTACTCTGCACTAAAAGAAAGCTTCCATAGTATAGCGAAATAAAGGAGCACATTTTTTGGACGAATTTAAAAAAGACCGCAAGACTCCTCCCCCACCTCCTCGAATGCCGAGTGGGATAATATTGCTTGTCACAGCGTTTTCTATTTTCATCTTGATTAATATGTTGGTTAGCTCACTGATTGGGAATGATTCCGAAAGGATTTACTACAGTGAGTTTATTGCCCTGCTTTCAGAAGGGCGTGTCGAGCGCGTTGTCGTGCAGGCGGACAGGCTTATAATTACACTTTTGCCGGAGGACGGCGGACGTACACCGGAGCCAAGGCAACCTCAGAGTATTATGGATATTCTTCGCATGACGATGGCGCAAGAAGATAACATAAACAATGTTGTATACACGGGCAGAATGCAAGACCCGGAGCTGCGCGCAATGCTCGACAGAGCCGGAGTCGAGTACTACGCACCTATTGTGACCACCAACTGGTTGCAAATCGTGTTTTTCCAAGTCGTGGTGCCTGTGCTTATCATCCTTTTTATGTTTATGCTTTTGCGACGTATGATGGGCGGTATCATGGGCGGCGGAGGCCGAGGCGGCTTTATGTCCATAGGCCAAAGCAATGCCAAGGTTTATATGGAAAAGAAAACGGGTGTCACCTTTGAGGATGTGGCAGGACAGGAAGAAGCAAAAGAGAGCCTGACAGAAATCGTAGATTTCTTGCATAATCCCGAAAAATACGTAGAAATCGGCGCGAAACAACCGAGAGGTGCGTTATTGGTAGGCCCGCCCGGCACAGGTAAAACCCTGTTTGCCAAAGCCCTCGCAGGTGAAGCGGAGGTTGTGTTTTTTTCGCTGTCCGGCTCAGATTTTGTGGAGATGTTTGTGGGTGTGGGTGCTTCGCGTGTACGCGATTTATTCAAACAAGCCAGCCAACAATCTCCCTGTATCATCTTCATAGACGAAATCGACGCAATCGGCAAAAGCCGCGACAACCAAATGAGTTCTAACGACGAACGCGAGCAGACACTAAATCAGCTTTTGGCAGAGATGGACGGCTTTGATTCTTCCAAGGGCGTGGTGATTCTCGGAGCGACTAACAGACCGGAAATTCTGGACAAGGCTCTGCTTAGACCCGGGCGTTTTGACCGCAGAATCAATGTGGAGCTACCCGACCTAAAAGGGCGAGTGGACATCCTTAATCTTCATGCAAAAAAAGTAAAAATGAGCAGCAACGTAGATATTAAACGTATCGCCGCCATCACTCCGGGCGCGGCGGGCGCGGATTTGGCAAATATGATAAACGAAGCCGCATTACACGCAGTCCGCATGGATAGAAAAGAAGTAATCCAAGAAGACCTCATGGAAGCGGTAGAAGTAGTAATCGCGGGCAAAGAGAAAAAAGACCGCATAATGAGCGAAAAAGAAAAACGTATAGTTGCCTTCCATGAGGTGGGTCATGCATTGGCAAGAGTGACGCAGAGCAACTCAAAGCCCGTAGAAAAAATCACCATTATACCACGTACAAAAGGCTCGTTGGGTTATGTACTTGCCGCACCCGAAGAAGAAAAATTTATGCACTCCATGGACGAAATGCTCGAAGATATAACCGCGGCACTCGCCGGGCGCGCAGCAGAAGAAATCAAGTTTAACACCAAAACAACAGGCGCAAGCAATGACATAGAAAAAGCTACAAGCATGGCACGCTCTATGGTAAGCATGTATGGCATGAGCGAAAAATTTGGCATGATGGGTCTTGAAAGCATCCAAAACCGCTATCTCGACGGTCGCGCAGTATTGCAGGTCTCTGACCAAACAGGCGCGGAGCTTGACATGGAGGTGCGCCGCATTATCGAGGATTGTTATAATCGCGCATTGGATTTGTTACGAGAAAACATGGATAAGCTCGAAGAAATCGCCGAGTACCTATTTAACAAAGAGACTATCACAGGTGATGAATTTATTCAGCTTTACAGAGGCGAAGAAATCAGCCAAACGACTGAAAAATCCGAAAAAAGCACCGTTGACATCACCGTATGACTACAAAATATCTAAAACTGCTGGCATCTCGTTACCACAACATTCATGAGGTGACGACAGAAATCATTAATTTGTCTGCCATGCTAAATCTACCAAAAGGTACAGAGCATTTCGTCTCCGACATCCATGGCGAGGACGAAAGCTTTGGCCATGTCCTTCGCAATGCATCAGGCGTTATAAAGGACTACATAGAAGAAATTTTCGGGAGCGCGCTGATGGAGTCCGAAATGCGCAGTCTTGCCACGCTTATTTACTATCCCGCAGAAAAACTAGCTCACGCTCGCAAAAACAACGAGATTTCTGATGAGTGGTACAAAATCCAACTCTTTAGGATTTTAAAAATTTGCAAACGCACCACAGACAAATACACCCGCGCTGAGGTAGTACAAGCTCTGCCAAAAAACAACCCCATACTGGAAGAGCTTATCTTCGAAGATTCCAATAAACATAAGCAAAATTATTACAACCAAATCATAAGCCAAATCATAAAGCTAAAATGCGCAGACGACTTTATTATCCGATTGGCAAATGTAATCCACCGACTTTCCATAAACCATCTGCATGTACTCGGTGACATTTTTGACCGTGGGAGCGGTGCATCGCATGTTTTAGATATTTTGCAAAACTACCATTCTCTCGATATACAGTGGGGAAATCACGACATAGCATGGATGGGTGCGGCGGCAGGCAGTGACGCGCTTATCTGCAATGTTATCCGCGTAACCGCAAAATATGCAAATCTCGAAACCATCGAAGAACACTATGGCATAAATCTGGCTCCGCTCGCTATTTTTGCGATGGAGCAATATGCGGGTGACGACTGCAAACGTTTTTTGCCTGACCGAAAAGGCAAAACAGAAAAAGAGCTGGATATTATCGCAAAAATGCATAAGGCGATTACCATTATCCAGTTTAAAAAAGAAGCAGAACTCATCACCCGCCACCCCGAGTACAGAATGGATAATCGTATTTTGCTCGACAAACTCGACATAGAAAGCGGCTACTTCCCTACCCTATACGCCGACCCACTCGAACTCACACCCGAAGAGGACGATGTCATGGAAAAACTCCGCTACTCCTTCATGCATAACGCAAAACTGCAACAGCATGTAAAATTTCTTTTTAATCGTGGCAGTATGTATAAAATTTACAACTCAAACCTACTCTTCCACGGCGGGATTCCTCTAACAGAAAACGGCGAGCTAAAGGCCGTTAACCTCTTTGGCGAGCCTTTGGCCGGCAGGGCATTGCTCGATAAATTTGAAGAAGAAGCACGACGCGGATTTTTTGGCGAGTTAGATAGCAAAAAAAGACAAAACGGGCAAGACATCATGTGGTATCTATGGTGCGGAGCAGATTCCCCGCTATATGGCAAAGATGTAATGACCACCTTTGAGCGATATTTTTTTGATTCCCCCGAAACCATTCACGAGACCGAGTCACCCTATTACACAAAGCGCGACAACGCCGAAATATGTGGGATGATATTGCGCGAGTTTGGATTGCACGAAAGCGGTGCGCGGATTATTAACGGCCACACCCCGGTAAAAACAGGCGAAAACCCCATAAAAGCAAATGGCCGCCTAATCGTAATCGACGGCGGTTTTACAAAAGCATATCAAAGTGTAACAGGCATAGCGGGATACACTCTGATTTACAACTCACAGGGGCTTTTGCTTTCTGCCCACACGCCATTTGTTTC
>WRGY01000127.1 GCA_009786925.1 Defluviitaleaceae bacterium
GGGAGCCATATCCGTCTGCCATGTGATGTTTGTGAGGCTTGTGGGCAGGCGCAGGTTTAGGCTTGGGCGGTCGGTGCGGTTGTAGTGTTCTACGAGATGGGCTACAGAGTAATTTGTGCGGTCGGTGAGCCAGTTGCGTACTACGGACATTTGGTACAACCAGCCACTATTGTCTGTTTGGCGTTGTGCATCATGCAATCTCCAGCGATATGAGTCCATACCCATGGTGGATGCACGTTCTTCGATGATGTTGTCAACAATATGATGTGCCATTTCCGGATGGAAAACTGTGCCTGTGTAGGTGGAATATCTGGCGGCAAATGTGTTGCGGAACTCGGGTGTAGCAAACATGATATTAACAAGATTAAGCACCCATTGTGGTCTACGCCAAAACTCACTCGGGTCGGGAGTCGTAAAGTCATGCAATACATTAAACTCTGCCGCAAAGTGGCTACCTATGGAATGGTCAAAATCCTGAACAATAAAGCGGTATCTTCCGTCACCGCCATGCACATCGGGGATAATCTCGGTGCTTCTCCAATATTCAAAGTTGTTACCTATCCAATCCCAGTTGCCAAAATGGTAGCCGATGATGAGATAGTCGATAAAATCATCCACACAAACACGCTGTGCAAAGGCATCCATACCGCCGTTGTTTACAAACTCACTGATGGCAGACGGTGACAGTTGGGTATTGCGCAAGTTAGTAAAACCCCTCGCACGTAAAAAGTCCTCGATTATTTCATATATAAATATAGCATTTGCCCAATCCTGCTCGTCACCATTCATCCAGATACTGCCGCGAGGCACATCAAACATTTCTCCCAGCAGATGCTGGTGCCTATGCGTACGAAGGCAGTACATCCCCCAAAATTCGCCATTTATAAACATCGCACCATATATAACATTTTGGATGGCAGGGCGTAGCGGCTCGCTCATCAAATGCACAATACTATCCCTCACGCCTGTGCTGTGTTGCTCAGAAAGGCGAGCATTTATATGTCGAAAATCGCTGATTTCCGTTGTTGGGTCATAGAAATTTCTCATTGAGCCGGGGATGAAATCACTCATGCGGCGTATATCTCCGTCACCTTGGTTAAAGTTCATACGAAACGAACGCTTTGCGTGCCGTCTGGAATACTGCCCCATCACCCATGCCCTCGCCTCCTGCGCGACGATGAGTTCGCCGCCGGGCGCAAACATTTCTAAACTCACAACATGGCGTGTGCCTTCCCATTGCGGATTTGGCCATGATGTTAACCTCGGGTCATATGCCTCACGGCGCGGCCCCCAGTTATTGTACATTCCGTTAATCCTATGCGTAAACTGATACGGCTCCATCACAAGGGAAATTACCCTGACGTTTTCAAACTCGCCCGCATCTACAAAAAATGACTGCGTCACTGTTTCGGAAGCAACACCCGCGCCAAACGCACGAGCGCGGATGACCATACCGTTGTACACCGGACGCGGACGGAAGGTGTTTGTCCATTCCCCTTCATATGCCCATCCTATGCCATATACAGACATCGGACTGTTTGCAATCGTGGGTGCAGGGGAGCTGATTGTAATCGCTCCGCCAAATACAGGAGAAGCCTCCGTCGGCACACTGCCATCCGTAGTAAAACGAATCGTCGTACCCGGGTCAGATGTGAGTGTAAGCTCAAACGGCTCATCATAAAATCCCGCCGCATGGGAAAACACAGGCGGCGAAAGTGTACTCTCCTCAGCATACACAGCAGTAGGGAATATAATAAGTAATAAAAATAATAGTCTTTTCATTTTGTCTCCTCCTTGTAACTCTAATATAACATAAATATCAAATAAAAATCAAAATCATTCTACGCAAAATGATTTTCCACATTGCGCCATATAAAAAAGCCGCCTATGTTTGTAGGCAGCTTTTTTTTACAGGCACATAACACCAAAATTCAAAATCGGGCGAATCATGCGGCAATTTTGAGTAGACTTCTAAATCAGCACCCTCAACAGGGTCGTAACCGGAGGAAGGCATCCACTCGCTAAAAATCATTTTTTCAGCATTTGGCATTGTCTTATGAAGCTCTCCCGTAAAATGAAACACAGCGTATGTGTTTTTTGGAAATGTGAAAATTTCTAATCCATCGGGGGCTTGCTCCAAGTCTGTAGATGTGGCGATAAAATAATCTAATCCGTCACTATCACCGTTAGTACATACACCGACCGCTTCCTCTTCGGATTTGCTTGCAAGAAATTTATCGTTGCAATGCTTTAAAATTTCTAAAAGCTTGCCGTTTTGCCGTAGTTCTTCCCAAAATCCCGAGATGCTGCTTTTGTTTTTCTGTTCGTCATGATAAAACCTACGCTTTAGGCCTACCACACGAAACGCTTCCATCTCTTTAATTTGAAACTCCATTGAATTTCCTCCCTTGATTGAGATTTGGAAAAAGAGTTTTGGGAATACTTTCAAGGCCGTTCCGCCGTTTCGTGCCATTGAGGGCGACACACCATGCAACCGCGAAAAAGCACGAGAAAAGCTATCCATGCTGTCATAGCCATACTTTAGAGCCAAGTCAGTCACTTTTACTTTACTGCTTTGCAATTCTAGTGCCGCCAATGTCATTTTTCGCCTGCGAATGTACTCGGCAAGCGAAATGTCCGTAAGATACGAAAATATCTTTTGCAAGTGGTACGCCGAGTAGGGGGTCGTTTCTGCCGCAGACTCAATATCGACATCATTGCATATATTAGCTTCAATGTAGTCCATCGCACGATTAAGGCCTGTTAATATATCCAAAACATCATCTCCCTGTGCAAAATATTATCACCGCAGCAACGTTTTTTCTCGACTTTTTCAGAATACTTTTTCCGTATTAAAGCCTTTTCATCTCCTCCAGCACAGTAAAAAATAGTTTGTTTTGGTTGATTAGATAGTTTGATAGCACAATGTATGCAAGTTTTTTGCGCTTATCGACCATAAGCAAGGAATCGAACGCACCCGTTCCACCATTATGAGCGATGATTTCGTCATTGTCGCCCATCATAATCCAAGCAAGTCCGGAACGGGACATACCTTTTTTGATAGTTACATACTTTTCGTGCGTTAGGGCTAAATATGGCAATTCTTCATGTATATGTTTTTGCGCATAAGTGAGCATATCTTTAGCGGTCGAACTGATGTCACCTGCACTTGAAAAAATTGTTTTCTCAAAATTCCAATTGCCTATATCTTTGTTTTTTCTTGAAAATCCATGCAAGTTTTTAGAGGGGTTTATACCTGTATAACTGTTTGGCATTTCAAGCTCCTGCATCAAAAAGTCATCCATTGTGTCAGAATACCCTTTGCCGGAAGCTTTACCAATCGCATACCCAAGCAATCCAATTCCAAAATTTGAATACGCCCAGTTGTAATCCTTATCCTCTTTTTTGTTACTAAGCAGTAACGACAGTTTTTCTCAAGTACGCATTAGACTTCTCGTACAACTGTATTCTCATGACCGCAATTCGTCAAGAGATAATCGGGGTGAGCATTACGTAGATGTTTTGGTCAAAACCGCTCAAGCCCGCATGGATACTCGCGCCTCCTTGACATAGCCACCCTCTGTGCTATACTTCCAATGAACCCATGCTCTGCCATAGGCGACTCCAACCTTGGCTGGGCTTCGGGCAATTATAAAATAAAGGAGAATTATCATGATTAACAAAAAAGAAATCATTGCAAAACACGGGCGTGGAGCGGCCGACACAGGTTCACCGGAGGTACAGGTTGCGTTGCTTACTGCACGGATTAACCACCTTACCGACCATCTTCGCACACATCCTAAAGATTTCCATTCCCGCAGAGGTTTGTTGAAGTTGGTGGGACAACGCCGCGGACTACTTGATTATATCCGCCGCCAAGACGTAGTAAAATATCGCGCACTTATTGGCGAACTCGGATTAAGAAAGTAGGACATTTATGATTTATAAAACAACATTGGCGGGGCGGGAGCTATCCTGTGAGCTTAACCGTGTAGCGGAGCTTGCGGGTGGGTCTGCCCTTATGAAGTACGGAGAAACAGTAGTGCTGGTGACAGCAACCACAAGCGAAAAGCCGCGTGCGGGCATTGATTGGTTTCCGCTTAGTGTAGACTACGAAGAAAGATTTTATGCTGTAGGAAAAATCCCGGGGTCATGGTTTAGACGCGAAGGCCGCCCTACAGAACATGCAATTTTGGCATCAAGGCTCATCGACCGTCCCATTCGTCCACTATTCCCCGATGACTACCGCAATGATGTGGGTGTAGTAGCCACCGTCCTTTCCATGGACCAAGATGCAAGCCCCGAAATTGCGGCAATGATAGGCTCGTCCATTGCATTGTCGATTTCCGAAATCCCATTTGCAGGCCCCACCGCCGCCGTAAACATCGGCCTCGTGGATGGTCAGCTAATAGTCAACCCCGATGCCGCACAGCGCGAAGTGAGCAAGCTCGCACTAACGGTATCCTCGACACGCGAAAAGGTAATGATGATAGAAGCCGGCGCGGACGAAGTACCCGATGACAAGATGTTCGAGGCTATCATGCTCGCACATGAAGAAAACAAAAAAATCATCGAGTTTATTGACAAAATCGTCGCAGAAAACGGCAAACCAAAACGTGAATACGAGCAACATGTACTCCCGACAGAACTATACGAAAAAGTGACTTCCTTCATAACTGATGCACGCATGGAGGAGGCTGTATTCACAGACAAAAAGCAAGAACGCGACACCCGCATGAATGCTCTGAGGGACGAAGTAGAAGAAAAGCTTGTCCCCACATTCCCCGAGGATGTGGTTGATGACTGGAAATCACAGCTCAGCGCAGTCATATACAAGTTTGAAAAAGAAACAGTGCGTCGCATGATTTTTGAGCAGGGCAAACGTCCTGACGGCCGCAAAAAAGGTGACATCCGCAATCTCTTTGCAGAGGTGGACATCCTCCCACGTACTCATGGCTCCGCCATATTTTCTCGCGGGCAGACACAAGTACTAACCGTCACGACACTCGGCTCCAGCGGCGATACACAACGCCTCGACGGACTCGACGAGGCAGAAGAAAACAAACGCTACATGCATCACTACAACTTCCCGAGCTACTCTGTGGGCGAAACACGCCCATCCCGCGGCCCGGGTCGCCGCGAAATCGGACATGGTGCATTGGCGGAGCGCGCCCTTTTGCCTGTCATACCCAGTGAGGACGATTTCCCATATGTAATCCGACTCGTCAGCGAAGTCCTCTCTTCTAACGGCTCCACCTCTCAGGCCGCTGTGTGCGGCTCCACCTTATCACTGATGGCCGCAGGTGTTCCCATCAAACGCCCCGTAGCCGGTATTTCTGTGGGTATGGTGACAGGTGCAACCACAGATGATTTTGTTCTGCTTACCGACATCCAAGGTCTCGAAGATTTCTTCGGGGACATGGACTTTAAGGTAGCAGGGACATCCGAGGGTATTACCGCCATCCAAATGGACATCAAAGTAGATGGCTTGACCCCGGAAATCATCAAACAATCCCTCACGCAAACACGCGAAGCACGCGATGTTATTCTTAACGATGTTATGATTCCGACAATAGAGCTGCCACGCTCCGAAATATCACCCCATGCTCCAAAGATTTCTATCATACGCATAAACCCTGACCAAATTGCAGAAGTAATAGGCGCACGCGGCAAGGTTATTAAGCGCATAATAGAAGAATCCGGTGTAGAAAAAATTGATACAGAGGATGATGGGCGTATTTTTGTGGCAGACCGCGACCTTAGCAAGGTTAATCGTGCGGTAGAAATCATCAATGCCATCGTCAACCCGCCGGAAATCGGAGCCATATACACAGGTAAAGTTACCCGCCTGATGTCCTTTGGTGCATTTGTAGAGCTGGCACCCGAAAAAGAAGGCCTTGTCCATATTTCTCAGTGGGATGTAGCCCGTACAGAGTCTATGGAAGCTGTCACCAAAGAGGGCGATATTGTACAAGTAAAAGTAACAGAAATAGATGACCAAGGACGCATAAACCTGTCACGCAAAGCAGTCATAGACCCCACCGCAGATACGACAGTGCGCCGTCCACCACCAAGAAGCTCAGGCGGCGGAGACAGACGACCACCGCGCCGCAATCAATAAAACAACTATTTGGGGGAAGGGAAAATCAAAATTTCCCTTCCCCTAAGATTTGTTTTTAAAAATTTGTAAAGAGGTGCTTTTTTTGATAAAGGTACATGAACTGGACAATGGTTTGAGGGTTGTGATGGAGGCAATCCCATTTGTGCGCTCGGTTAGTTTTGGCGTATGGGTAAGGAATGGGTCGCGTAATGAAAACGAAGATAATAACGGGATTTCTCATTTTATAGAGCATATGCTTTTTAAGGGTACACAAAAACGCAGTGCCATGGATATTGCGGATACCATGGATGCAGTCGGAGGACAACTCAATGCTTTTACGAGCAAGGAGTATACCTGTTATTTTGCGCGGACTTTGGATACCCATTTTGATGTCGCACTGGATGTTTTGTCCGATATGTTTTTCAATTCTAAATTGGAACAAGAGGATATTGACAAAGAGCGTGGCGTTATTTTAGAAGAAATTAGCATGTATGAGGATACACCCGAGGATTTGGCAGTAGATATGTTGCAGGAGCGCGTATTCCCACGCAATCCGCTTGGGATGAGTATTTTGGGTACACCCGAGACTATCGACGGATTTACAGGCGAGCAGTTTCGTAAATTTATGGGGGAAAGATACGCACCACATAATGTGGTCATTGCCATAGCAGGGAATATTGACGAAGCCGAGGTGATTGACAAGATTACCAAGGCTTTTGGACATTATCAGGGCGAGGCTGATACTTTTGAAGAAAAACCGACGATTTATACGCCCGGCTTTTCTCTGAAAGAGAAGGATATTGAACAAGTGCATTTATGTGTTGGCTTCCCGGGGATTAGGACGGGGGTCGATGAGTCCTATGCTTTGGCGGCAGTCAATACAATACTGGGCGGCGGCATGAGTTCTCGATTATTCCAAAAAATCAGGGAGCAACATGGACTTGTTTATACCGTCTATTCTTATAATGCAGGCTATTATGACACAGGCGTTTTTTTGGTATATGCCGCGCTCAACCCCGATAATGTATACGATGTGCTTGGGCTGATTTCCCAAGAAGTGCGAGGTATGCTCACGGATAAAATAAATGCAGAACAGCTTTCTAAGGCTAAGGAGCAACTAAAGAGCAATTTCCTTTTGAGCCTGGAGAATGCCGCCAGCCGTATGAACAGTATAGGGCGCACTCTGCTTATGCTTGATAAAGTAATAACACCCGATGAGCTTGTTACTAAAATTGACGCAATAGACATGGATGCATTTTTTTCTGTTTGCGAAGAAATCTTTAAAATGGAACAACTTAGTCTTTCGCTTGTAGGAAAAAAGGTTGAGGGGCTGAAGGAAAGTGACCTTACAAACGCAATTCTTAATTAAACGGACAGCCAAAGATTTACCGATACCTGCACGCCAAACAAAGTCTGCGGCAGGCTTAGATTTGTATGCAAATGTCACCGACAAAGTTATAATAAAAAAGGGAGAGCGGGCTTTGATTCCTACAGGAATCAAGCTTGCCCTCCCTTTTGGCTATGAGGCACAAATCCGCTCGCGCAGTGGACTTGCACATAAATACGGCGTGGTGGTGCTAAACTCACCCGGCACCGTGGACGCGGACTATCGTGGTGAGGTAAAGGCATTGCTCATAAACCACGGCACAGAGGATTTTACAGTAGAACGTGGTGACAGGATTGCGCAGATGGTGATTGCAAAAATAGAAATGTGTGAACTCACAGAAGCCGATACGTTGCCCGACACAGAACGCGGCGAAGGTGGATATGGAAGCACAGGAGGGATAAAATGACAGACCCATTGAGTGATATTAAACAGTACAGCCCTACCATGACGATTTCGCAAGTATTAAAGTTTTGCGAAAAAAAGGAAATCGGGATAACAAGGGCTATGATACAAAACTACATCCGAGCGGGGTTGTTACCGCCGCCTATGGGCAAGCGGTTTTATACACATAAACATCTGGCGGCATTGGCAATCATCGACCGCCTAAAAACTGTATTCGAAATACCAACCATCCAAGAGGCTCTCACGCCATATATGGATGAAGAAGGCCTACCTACAGAAGTATATGCAGAACTCATCAAAAAGGTAGATGACCTGACACAAAAATGGCTTGTCTGCAACGCGGACATCTTAAAAAACGAAGATGACGGCGGCACATTACTCACAATGGCCTGTGCCGCAGAGCTGAAAGGAGCGGTCTTATGAAAATCATAAAAGAAGCAAACTACGAGGCATTAAGCAAAAAAAGCGCGGAAATAATCAGAGCGCAAGTATCAGAAAACCCCGCAAGTGTGCTCGGCCTCGCGACGGGAAGCACACCGACAGGCACATACGAGGAGCTGGTGCGTATGTATAAACAAGGCGCGGTGGATTTTGCAAAAGTATCGGCATTTAATCTCGACGAGTATTTTCCGATTAAAAAATCAAGCGACCAGAGCTATGATTATTTTATGAAACAACAATTTTTTAGGCATGTAAATGTGGCAAAGACATTTATACCTAACGGCGAGGCCCCCGACTATGCCGCCGAGTGCGAAAACTACGAGAAACAAGTAGCCGAAAGCGGAGGCATCGACCTACAACTGCTAGGTATAGGAAACAACGGACATATAGGATTTAACGAGCCTAACGACTACTTTCCTGCGGCGACACATTATGTAATGCTGGACGAAAGCACAATCAAGGCTAACGCACGCTTCTTTGCAAACGAAAGCGATGTACCCAGACACGCAATCACCATGGGCATACGCACGATTTTTAAGGCAAAAAAAATCCTGCTACTTGCAAGCGGCGCAGGCAAGGCAGAGATTGTTAAACAAATGGTAAGCGGCAAAATCACACCGCAAAATCCATCATCCATTTTACAACTACATCCCGATGTAACGATTATCGTGGATAATGATGCGGGACGGCTTTTGTAACTACTCCACAATAGCCATCTCGGCGAGTTTTTTATGTATTCTTCGCGTTGACGAAAACATCAATAGGTATCGGGCTTGGGAGTTGGTCATTTCTTCGAACGAAGAAATAAGCCCTACATCTTGCATCCAAAATATTGACGACCCAAATTTTAAAAACAAGCGGACATACTTTTCTCTTGTGGGAGCAATGTGGTAACTGCCAATGGAATACGCCAAAGCCATAACAGCCACGACTTTTCCGCCATTGGACAATATATAATTACGCAAGGCGACGACCGTGCCGCCTTGCGTAATCACATCATCTACGATTACATATTTTGCACCTCGTTTGACAGCCCCCCTAAAAACAGGCTTATGTTGCAGTCTTTTGATTGCGGGGAGTTGTTTGCGCTTAACGGTATCAATCCGATAAACCTTATCCCATAGCTTTAGGCCGGTTTCATTTGCCAGTGCCGTGGGCAGAGCGTTTTTGCCGCTGATGACCGGTACTACAAATGCACCGGCAAACCTTTTCCTAAATTTAGCGAGGCGTTTAGGCTTTACACATCGCCTCACAACATATTGTGCGGCGAGGATATTTCCATTGCGTGCATCTTCGTAGCCAAAGCAGTTTTTTAAATAAGCAATTGAAGTATGACCGTACCCGAGCGGGAAGTTCCCCCACATAAATCCTGATTCATTTTCATTCATATTATCACCATGCGTATTTTTGCGTTAATATGTACGGATGGGTGAATTTATCGGCAAAATGCGTATTTAATAATATCTTGAGCTTTACACAGGCAAAATATTCCTTGTTTGGCAATTAAGCTACAATTTTCGACAGATGCTTGGCTCATATAGCAAAAAACGTGACACATCACGATGTGGCCAACCTTAAAAGCTTGACAAAGCATAAATTAAGCCGAAAATCCGCATGGTTGTCCGAGGTCGTATATCATACGGTCATAAAGCTTCCGAGGAGTGAGTTTATGCGGAGAACGGAAATTAAGTCATTGCTCATTCTAATCCTCTGCATTATCGGCTTTGTTGCGGTGTTTGTTTTAACCGCAGGGCTTAGTGCAATTGTTACAGCATCAGCTGTATCGCTCCTCTTTATGGGTGCGGCTCTAATATGCATAAGCTATCGTATTTTTCGGAGTAATTTGCTATGACAGCAACGATGACTCATCGAGCCGCTGTCGTAGTAGCCCACAAAATCAACCAGCACATGACCACACCCAAAGAAGGCGTTGCTTTCAAAAAAATAGTCCTTGGAGTTGAAATACTGTTCATCAATATTTCAAAGTTGACAATACTGGTTGCCCTTGCCGCTATTTTGGGTGTGTTGCCGCAGACGATTCTTGCCCTTATCGGATTCAATGCACTAAGGTGTACCGCGGCCGGAGTCCATGCGGAGTCAAAATACGGTTGTATCATCACGAGTACTATCCTTATGGTTATTGTCCCCTTCTTCACATGGGGCATCTACATCCCTCGCTCGGCCACAGTTATAATATTCGCCCTTATCTTCATTGCAATGTGGAAATACGCGCCGATGGATACAAAGTCTCGTCCGTTGCTCGGACAGAAAAAACGAGAAATGCTAAAACTGGTGAGTATGGTTACAAGTGTAGTTATTGCTGCATTTTTAATAGTAAGTCCGTTCCAAGAGGCAAATTTTATGGTGATTTTGGGGGCTGTTTATGCAACCGTAGCCATTTTGCCGGCAACATACAAACTACTAAACAGGGAGGTGAATAATTATGAAAAATATGAACATAATAAACAAAATAGCTAACTTTTTTGGCGAAAAGTTCGAAAAGACAGCTGATGCGGGCAAAACATTGTGTATCTTGCTTATGATAGGCGAGCCAAAGTTTGACCATGACATACTAATGAGTGATGAATAAAAGGACGCTACCGAACATCCGGTAGCGTTCTTTTTTGAATTCTTGATACATTCATTGATACAGGGGTTGTGTCATGCTATAATCAAGCCGATGAAGCATTTGTTTTTTGAAAGGGAGTTTTGACATATGATGGGAAAAGTAAAAGTGCGCGAAGAAAATAAAATTATCACCATCGCACCCGCTGAGGAATCTGTACCCGCAAAAACATATAACTGCCCTTTTCTGGGCATAGCCACCGACAGCAAGATAACCGTAGAAAGATTTCTTGAATGGAAAAACGGAGAAAGAGAAGCTGAATATGAAAAAGAATTACATTCTTGATGCTTGTGCGTTAATTGCGGCAATAAAGCAAGAAAATGGTGCTTTGGTGGTTGCCGAGCTATACGAAGAAGCGATTAAGGGCGAATTAAATATTATTATTAATAAGGTCAATCTGCTTGAAGTTTATTATGGTTTCCGGCGTGAGCATGGCAAAGAATATGCGGAAATAATTCTAAAAAGCGTAGTGGATTCGGTAGTTAAAGTTTCCGATATTAGCATGGATGTGCTAATAGAAGCTGGTAAAATCAAGTCAGATTATCGCCGCATATCGCTTGCGGATTCTATCGCTTTGGCGGAAGCTTCTGTGAGTGGTGGCTATGTCGTTACGGCAGACCACCATGAAATGGATGTACTTGATAAAGCAGGGGTTGTGAAGTTTTTATGGATTCGGTAAGAGGTGCCTAACATTGAGTTTGTAATGATGCAACAATTGCGATTTTATAACTTGACCACGACATGGTATAATTCGACAACAAAATCTGATTGAATTGGTGAAAACCATGATTTACGTTGGATTGTTTGTTCTCGGAATTTTCATGTCATCTGTCGTGTGTTTTTCAATCTTGTGCAACCTGGCAAAAATAAAAGTTACATTTCGCGTCGTTTGTATGGTTATGCTTGCGTCATTAGTGCTTGGTTTTATTAGCTATCTCTTTTACAATGAGTTTATCGCCGCAATATTTAATGCTATATTTTTGACATTGTTTGCCTATAGATACACTAAAAATGGAACTGACAGTTTGCTACTAAGTGCGTTATCGCTGACACTCTTGATGCCTGTTCAGAGTGTTGTCGCCACTACATACTCTCAAATATTTGGCATTCCTCTTATTGACATAAGCTATTACGATAGTTCCTATTGGATAATACTTGTTATGTCCAGTGTATTTGCATACATGAGTTCAAACTATTTAGGCAAATTGGTTAAAAGATTATATGATTCGCCATTATTTGATTCTGACAAAAAAAGTAAAAGGCTAATTTTATTGTCAATAACCGCCTTTTCCGTAGTATTGTTGATTGTTTTTTTCTCGATTTCATTTACTTCCGAAAACATTGATAATATTGAAACCTTGCAAATCTTAAATACTTTTCTCCTGTTCATTGTTTGTACTTTCGTCATCCTCATATGCTACGGATTTTTTAAGGCGATGTTCCAAAGTATGACATTAAAGCATCATCAAGAGTTGGTAAAGAATTTGCAGGAGTATAATATCAGCATAGAAAATCTTTATACCGAGATGCGGCATTTTCGGCACGATACCGTAAACATCCTTTCCACCGCCTATAGATTTATCGAAAACGATAATTTTGAAGCATGGAAAGACTATTTTGAAAAAGAGGTATCGCCGCTTTATAAAAACATCTGCCAGCAAAGCGATATGTTTAAGCAATTTGAAAAAATCTCATCCGATGCCTGCAAGGGTTTTCTTATGCTAAAAACGCTTGCGGCCATTGATGCAAAATGCACCGTATCGGTCGGCATAGAAGAAACACATATCACAGGTGTTTCGGACATTGACATGATTAGGATGCTTGGCATAATATTTGATAACGCCATAGACGAAGGGCGAAAAAACGAAGGAACAAACATAAGACTTGTGATTTTTAATCGTGACAACAGCCTGACAATCCATATTTCCAATCAGTTTTATGGAGAGCCGCCCAACATTGCCGAGATTTATCAAAATGGCTATTCTACAAAAGGAAAGGGCAGAGGCGTAGGGCTGTGCGACCTGCGGAGGCTCGTTGACAACCACGACACGGCTTGTTTGCAAACATTCATAGACGAGGATTGGTTTGTGCAAGAACTGAATTTTGGAGTTTGAGGCGGTGGCTCTGTGATAAAAGTATTTATCTGCGAGGATAATGATGTTGAACGAGACAGCTTGTGCAAAGGGATAGAAAACGTCATTTTGATTGAAGAATACGACATGAGGGTTGAGATTGTAACGGCCAACCCCCATGACATCCTTGATTATATGAAAAAATCCGAAGATACAACGTCTACGGGACTCTATTTTATTGACGTAGAACTCGGCAGCGACATCAACGGCATAGAGCTGGCCGCAAAAATACGCGAGTATGACCCGATGGGCTTTATCGTGATTATTACTTCCCATGTCGGGACAATGCCGACAGTTTTTACACTCAAAGTCGAACCTCTGGACTTCATCAACAAGGGCGATTTGTTCAACTTTCGCAACAATGTCGAAATTTGCGTAAAACATGCCTACAAGCGTTATACAGAAAAATCAAAGGAGCGGCACAACGCCCTGACATTCAAGCATGACGGCAGACTCAATGTTGTCAAATTTTCGGACATCATCTCAATAGAAACATCTGCGACCCGCAACTCTCATAAACTACGCCTTACCACCCTTAACCGAATTTATGAATTTCGCGGCAACCTAAAGGACATAATCCTAAAGCTTAACGACTCCTTCATCCGTCTATGCCAGTCCTATCTGGTAAACAAAATCCACGTCGATAATTTCGACATTTCAAACAGAGAAATCATCATGACTAATGGCACCGGGTTTTCTGTGCCGGCTATGTACATGAACGCCACAAAAAAGGCGTTGCAAGAGATTTAGGGATAAATCTTAACGCTCCCTACTTTTACTTTAAACTCCCCCTTAGCGAAGGTCAGCTTACATACCCCGCCGTTTTTTAGCTCGCCGAAGAGGACTTCGTCTACGAGCAATTTTTTTATGTCATTTTCTACGAGACGTATGATTTCGCGTGCGCCGTATGTTTCGGAGAGACCCTTGGCAGCGATATGTTCCAGAGCGATTTTTCCTGCGGAGAAGGTGATGTTTTTTGCCAAAAGCTTTGCAGAAAGCCTGCCGATGGATTTTTTTGCAATTTGGAGAGCCATTTCTTTGTCTACTGATTTAAAACGAATGACAGCGTCCAAACGGTTGCGGAACTCGGGGCTAAAAATACGCTCTACGGCCTTGTCTGCTGCCGCCGCGTCGAGGTCGCCACCAAATCCTATTGTCTGGCGTGTCATTTCGCGTGCGCCTGCATTGGAGGTCATTATGATGATTACGTTTCGGAAGTCGGCTTTTTTGCCGGTGTTGTCGGTCAGTGAGCCGTAATCCATCACCTGTAACAACACGTTTAAAATATCAGGATGTGCCTTTTCGATTTCATCGAGAAGCAACACAGAATGCGGATTTTTGCGAATAGAATCAGTGAGCAAGCCGCCTTCTTCATAACCTACATAACCCGGAGGCGAGCCGATAAGCCGCGCAACAGAGTGTTTTTCTTGATACTCACTCATATCGAAGCGCGACAAGCTAATCCCCAAAAGCTCAGCGAGCTGTTTTGCTACCTCGGTTTTGCCCACGCCCGTAGGCCCTACAAAAAGCAAACTGGCTACAGGCTTGTCGGGTTCGTTTAGTCCTGCACGCGACGAATGGATGGCATGTGTGATGCTCTGCACCGCTTCTTCCTGTCCAAAAACGCGGGCGCACAAATCACTTTGGAGATTTTTTAATGCAATCGTCTCGTTTGCCGCCACACTTTTTTCGGGGACTTTTGCGGCACGAGCGACAACACGCTCCACCGCCGCCTCGGTGACTGTATATGGTTTTTGGAAATTAAGACGCGCAAAAACACCCGCTTCGTCCATTGTATCAATGGCTTTGTCGGGAAGGAAACGGTCGTTCATATGCTTTGAACTAAGTGCAACGATTTTTTCTAAAATTTCGTCGTTATATTTTACATTATGGAATTTTTCATAATTTGGTCGCAGACCTTGCAAAATGCGCACACATTCTTCTTCGCTTGGCTCCGTAATATCAATGCGCGCAAAACGACGCGCAAGCGCACGGTCTTTTTCAAAATGCTTCTTGTATTCCTCGAATGTAGTAGAGCCTATAAATCGAATCTCCCCGCGTGAAAGATATGGCTTGATAATACTCGTAGCGTCCATGCTGCCACCTGATACGGCTCCGGTACCCACCACGGTATGAATCTCGTCAATATACAAAATCGGCTTTTTTAAATTTGCCACAGCCTCCAGCAGTTTTACCAGCCTTTCTTCAAAATCACCGCGATAACGTGTACCTGCCACCAATGCACCCATATCTACACGCAAAATTTTTACGTTTTTAAGCTGTGCAGGGACATCCCCCGTTGCAACACGCTGTGCAAGCCCTTCTACAATCGCAGTTTTACCTACCCCGGGGTCGCCCACATGAACGGGATTATTTTTTAAACGACGGCAAAGCACATGTACAGTCCGTTCCAAAACATCTTCGCGTCCCACCAGCGGGTCGAGCTTTTTGGCCTTTGCCGCCGCCACGAGGTCTGCGGTATATAAAGAAAGATGCTTGTCCACCCCGGAATCCTGCTTTTCCTTTTCTTCTGTTTCCTGCGGGGCAGAATTAATATTATCCAAAATCACCTGCTTACCCACGCCGTTTTTGGAAAGAATATATTGTGCAAAGCTTTCTCTCAATGTAAAAATCGCAAGCAAAAATTCCATCATAGTAACCTGCGTCTTGCCCGCGTTGCGAGCATTTACCGCCGCCAAATCTACCATCTGATTAAATGCAAAACTCTCCATGGGTGATGTGGTAATCTTCCTCGGCAGTTGTTCATTAAAAAAAAGATTAAGCTCTTGCATGATTGTTTCCAAGTTTCCGCCGCCACTCTCCACAAGCTCCTTACCGTCATCAAACATCAACGCGCTATACAAAAAATGCTCGGGCATAACATACTCATGCCCGTGCAATCTCGCCTCGTTTACAGCAACCACATATATCTGGCTGGTCAAATTGTCAAGCTTCACACTAAACGCCTTCTTCCCTAATCGTAAGTTTTAGCGGAAAGCCCCGCTCCGCCGCCATTATATCGGCCTGTGACTTTTTTGTCACTGCAATGTCATAAACATAAACCCCTGCCACACCATGACCCAGCTCATGTACCTCTATCATGAGAGCGGCGGCGGCCGGCGGTGTTTTATGAAAAACTCTCATCAAAACTTCTGTCACAAAGTCCATGGTGGTCACGTCATCATTGTGTATGATGACGGCATACATGCTCGGAGTCCGCAACGAAACATCATGCTCCAATAAATCTTGTGTCAATACCGACATATAACTTGCTCCTCATATAAGCTTTTATTTGATTTTACAACAACATATCTGTTACAATCAAGGAAACTCTGTAGGAAGTTGGAAATATTAGTGGAAGAAAATAAATATATAAAAATATTGCACAACCTCTTCGAAACAAATTTTATGGAAGCATATCGCTCTGCCAATAATAAGAAACGGCGGAGGGTTTTGCCTTATTTGCAAGCAATCCATCGACGATGGTACTATGCCACGTTGGTGGAGCATACGCCGTTATCCCCTGCAAATTTGGTAGAATGCATCGGAGCATATTTTGGAGAAGCCACGGATAAATATCCTGTGGCTGTTTTGCGTACGCCTTCTAAGGTACAATCCGTGGATTATCGCATGACAGAGTACACAGTAGAAAACCACCCTGCTGTGACAGATATGCGTAAACTGATGGAATACTGTATGCCGCATATTGATTTGCACGAAAACAATTGCCTCACAGACGTACAAGCATTAGAAATTGCAGGGTTTTTGAGTATCAATGACCCTCATTATGCCTCGTTTTTGTTGGAGCTTGCAGTTTGGATGAAGCTTCTGTCAAAGGTGCCTTCGTTATATGTGCAAAGGATGCAACTTTCTAAAAAAAGCGCGGATATTTTGGAACAACCTAACGAGGATTTGTTGCGCGATATTATCAATGCCGCAGTGCAGATGTCGGCCTGGGGTTTGGGTAACTCTGTCCCTATGCCGGAGCATATTTTTTCGGAGTCTTTTGTACGCTCGTTGCTTGCACAACCGCTGGAGACGGATGAGATTTTTTCTCGTGTATTTGAAGTGATGGGCTATGATATAGAAGATTTATTGGAAATCAGCAATATGCCCGTACCCGAAGGTATGTCGCCTGACCACTTTGGTATTGATATAGAGCTATTGTCGGGTACTTTTGTGATGGGTATTGTGCTTGACAGATTCTTTTTTACGCCCTTTGGGCATTTTTTACGCCTAATCAGGCCGCTTTATGCTTTGCCGTTTTCGTTTTCGGAAGAAGTAAAAGACTATATCAATGTCTCCGAGGACCCGGAAGAAGCATTTGTTGCTTTTTTTGCACCTTGCAGTAGCTATACCCTTACAGACCTTGGCTTACAGGTGCTGGGTATTACTAAAACCAATGAAAATTATTTTGATGCAAGCGAGCTGGAGTTTGAACAAATGAAGGAAACAGTTTTTTCAAGCGACGAGTCACTAAAAACTTTTGTAGAAATGGCTACGTATCTTTCACCATTGGCACTAGGTGGTAGTCTGCCTCGTATGATTTACTCATTCCGTGTGCGCATGGAAGCGGATAACTCTGTATGGCTCCATCTCCATGTCCCTGATAACTTTACTCTTGCGGAGCTATATGACGAAATTACGCATTATTTTGAGCTTAAAAATAACGACGATTATAGCTTTTTTCATGATAAGGTCGAAAACCGCTTTGCAGAGTATCCATCTGCAAAACGTGCCGCAAAATCTAAAAATCCAAAGCCGCCCGCTGATGACAGCCACCTGCATGAGCTGGATTTTGGGCATATGAATCATTTAATTTTGGCGGCGTATGGTCAGAACTCTCTGTTTGCAAAAGAGCCGCCCACCGTCCGCTTGCAACTCGAACGCTTAAACGAAAAGCCGCCCGAACCGGGAGAAATCTACCCGCAAGCAGGCAGAATGAGTAAGAATATGCGTGCAAAATTACTAAAAAATATTTATTGACAAACCCCACGCACAAGGTGTATTATACTCCTCGTGGCCCAGTAGCTCAGTTGGTTAGAGTGCCGGCCTGTCACGCCGGAGGCCGAGGGTTCGAGTCCCTTCTGGGTCGTAGAGTCGGGTGGTTTACACTCAGGAAAACGCGCATTGCGCGTTTTTTTATTGTATAAATTTCAAATATCGTGATGTTTGCGCATTCCACATCTGTGCGTATTTGCCGTTTTGGGCAAGCAACTCTTTGTGGTTGCCGCATTCTGCGAGTTGACCGTTTTCGATTAAGAATATGGTATCGGCTATGCGCGTGGTGGAGAGTCTGTGGGATATAAAAATTTTTGTGCCGCCGGCAGAACTCGCCGCCACCACTTGGTTAAAATGGTACTCGGCGATGGGGTCTAATGCGCTGGACGGCTCATCCAATATAATCAATGGCGAATCCTTGTAAAATGCGCGAGCTATGGCTAGTTTTTGGGCTTCGCCGCCGGAGAGATTTACGCCGTTTTCCGCAAACTCTGTGGTCAATGGCTGTTCTGTACCCAGGGGAAGGGCTTGGAGTTTTTCTGCAAAACCGGCTCTTTGCAAAGCCGAAGTGACATCAGAGTCGTCTGCGATGTCCAGCAAGATATTTTCTCGCACAGTTGCCGCAAATATTTTATAATCTTGGAAAATCACGCCCAATGTTTGGCGATATTCTTCTACGTTATAATCCTTTATGTTTATGCCGTTTAGCAGGATTTCGCCCTCGGTAGGGTCGTAGAGGCGCATTATGAGTTTTACTAATGTGGATTTTCCCGCGCCGTTGTAGCCGACTATTGCGGCTTTTTCGTTTATCTTCATATTGATATTATGCAGTACATAGTCGGAGTTTTCTGAGTAGCGGAAGGAGACGTTTTTAAACTCGATTTCCGCAGTGGTATTATTTGAAAGGGGTAGATTTTTTTTGCTTATTATTTGAGGCTTCTTGTCCAAGAATACATAGATTCTCTCAACATATCGGCTAATGTCGGCGATGTCCGTAAATGTGCGCGACATATCGGCCATACCGTAACTAAGCCGCCGCGCCGTACCGTGGAAAATCACGACATTTCCCATAGAAATCCTACCCAAAACAGCCGCACTAAATACAAGATACGCCATGTAAAGCGCGTTGAATATAAAGTTTCCGACGACATATCGGCGCAACCATCCAAGCACGGTCAATTTTTTTGCATATTTTATGTCAAACGACTTTAGCTCATCATTTATTTCTGTATGCTCACGCTGTAGGCGGTCGGCGGCCTCGGGGTTTAGCCTTAGCTCCTTTGCATAGTCGGGCAGATAAAACACGCGATTTATATATTGGAACTTGCGCTCGATTGGATTTTTTTGCATTCGGATTTTAAAATTTAATTTATTGATTGCTGTTTCTAAAAAAAACTGCAATCCAAAGGATACAAATACAAATACAAACGAAATCGGGTCTACAAATATAAAAAATGCACCCGCAAAAAATACTCGTGTAGCGGCACCTACAAAATGCTCCATCGTCATTAGGATTTTATTTATTTGGTTGTCGCTTTCGTTGATTGCCATGATGTAGTCGTTGTAAAACTGCGGATTGTCGTAGGAATCGAGGTCTATTTCGTGAGCTTTCTCAAAAAGCAGACCCTTTAGCCGTCTTTGCATCACGGGCAAAGCCTTTGGCGCAAGCTTTTTTTGCCGTGCAGAATCAAAAAACAGGTGGATGACCTCATAGAGGCAGAAGACCGAAAAAATGAGCAATACATTTATGAATGGCAGACCAAACTCCGCCGCATTAAGTGCATATTGAAAAAACACGGTAAAACCAAGGAAAATGCCCAGCTCTTTTCTAAAAATATCGAAGGCATATGCAAGGACATAACCCGGTGCGGCGGTTAGGCATATTTTGAACAAAAACCAGTTGTTTTTCAGCATCTTTAACACTTTATGCCCCCTCCAAATCGGCGGAATAACTCTGTGCTTGCATCATAAACATTTCGGCGTATTTTTTGCCCGCCGCCATAAGCTCGTGGTGGCTGCCTCTTTCGATGATTTCGCCGTTTTCCATTACATATACGATGTCTGCATCGGCTACGGAGCTTAGTCTATGCGAAATAAAAAGTGTGGTATGGCCTCGGCTTGCCGCCATTATGCTTGTGTATAAATTGTACTCCGCGATGGGGTCGAGCGCGCTGGACGGCTCATCATATACCTGCACAGGTGCAGGATTTGCAAATGCGCGGGCGACGACGACTTTTTGGATATTTCCTTCGGAGAGTACCGCACCGTTTTCGTCAAACTCCTTGGTCAGGGTTGTGCCTATTCCGTTTTGCAATTTGTTTATTTCTTCCCATACACCCGCTTGTTTTAATGCGGCTTCTGCATCACCGCTTTTTTCAAGCAATACATTGTCGCGCACACTCATAGAAAATATTTTATAATCCTGAAATGCCGCCGCAAACAGCCGACGATACGCCTTTAGATTGTACTCCTTGATATTTATGCCGTTAAGCAAAATTTCGCCCTCTGTGGGGTCGTAGAGGCGGAAGAGCAGTTTAATTAGGGTAGATTTCCCCGCGCCGTTATGCCCCGCAAAAGCTATTGTCTCGCCGCCGTGGATGACAAGCGAGCAGTTTTTTATTGCATGATGTCCGTTTTTATAGACAAACGAAACATTTTTAAATTCGATGGTGGATATTTTTTCTGCGAGTGCCAAACCGTCTTGCTCCTCGGGGATTTCTTCTTTATATTCCAAAAACCCTCGCAAATAATTTATAAATACACAATTTTTTAACGATTCGCTAATCATGCCAAACAGTCCAATAAAAATCCACGAGGTCGTGACCATCGCAGAAAACAAAATAGCAAGCTCTGCCAGTCCTATAGACTCTGTCACCATAGCACGGTATGCGGCATAGATTACCATCCCTTGAAATACAAGTGAAAATGTCGTGATATTCTTTAGCCACAGAGAAAATGTGCCACGCACGGCAAACTTGTCTGCAACGGCGTGATTGCCGCGTACCGACTCATCAAAACGGCTGACCATCAATCTAAAAATATTTGACATGCGTACTTCTTTTGCAAACTCTGCCAGATACATCACTCTTGTTACATAGCCCGCTTTGCGGTTATGCGGTGTGTTTTCGGCATATTGTTTTGCCTCCAAGCGGCTCATAATCGCGCCGAAAAAGAAATTGCCCAAAATCGGCGAAAGCACAAACAACACCGAAAAAGGGTCAATAGTATACATCACATAAAAGGCTACACCACTGGCAACAATCCCGGAGAGTATGCCAAAAAATGTACGCCCTGTCTGCATGATTCTTCCATCTGCGTCATCCAGTGCCATCGTATATTTGTTATAAAACTCCGCGTCCTCATAACAGCGCAATTCTACATTGCGCGCTTTGGCATATAGCCTTGCGTATAGCCCACGCCGCACTATGTTACCTGTAATCGGGTTGACACACATGTCTACATAGCTTGAATACAGGGCGCATACCCCAAGCACCAAAGCAACAACAAAAATAAAAGTCATAATCTCCGAAAAAGCGGCCTCTGTCTCCAAAGCATGGACGATATAACGCGCAAAAAATATCGAGCCAAAAAGCCATTCAAAATAGCCTACAGCACTTTTGACAGCCATATGTAAAACGCGGCTTTTGCTAAGTCCCCAAAGGGTCTTTACCGCATATATGTTTTGTTTAAAAAAATTCATGCAAACACTTCTTCCGCATATCGTACCGCTCCCATTGCGTCAGGTGAGTAGCAATCGGCACCGATTTTTTTTGCGTGGCTCTCTGTCAGCACTGCGCCCCCCACCATTATTTTGCACGCGGGGGCTTCTCTGCGAAGCAGTAATATTGTCTCTTCCATGGACGCGACGGTCGTTGTCATCAACGCACTAAGACCCACGAGTGTAATGTTTTTGGCTTGCACTGTCTGCAAAATTTCGTCGGGGTCTACGTTTTTGCCCAAATCTATTACATCAAAGTTATAGTTTTTAAGCAATGTGCATACGATGTTTTTTCCGATGTCGTGGATGTCGCCCTTGACTGTTGCCATGACAATTTTGCCGCGTTTTTCGGCAGTTGCGCCTTGCTCCGCCATATGGGCATTAATCACATCAAAAGAAGCAGTCGCCGCCGCCGCACTCTTTAACAACTGCGGCAAAAATGTCTTGCCTTCGCCAAAAGTTTTTCCTGCATTATCCAACGCAGGGATGAGCTGTGTGTTTATGATTTCCATGGGTTCTGTGGTTTTTAGCATTTCCTGTGTCGCATTTTTTGCTTCTGCATCCAGCCCGCTTATGATGGCCTCGAATGCAGATTTTTTTGCGGTGGGTTTTGTGACTTCTTCTTGTGAAGAAAAACGCTCTACATAATCGGCGCAGTTTTCGTCATGCCCCGCCAAAACCTTTGCAACAGCAATCGTATCAGAAATCACACTGTTGGCGGGATTGGAAATAGCCGCAGAAAGTCCCCTATCTGCCGCCAGAGCCAAAAAGCCCGCATTAAGTACACCTCTCTGTGGCAGTCCAAACGATATATTGGAAAGCCCAAGCACCGTACATATACCCATCTGCGTCAACTGCGCCACTGCGTCGAGTGTGATTTTTGCATTTTGTGGATTTGTGCTTAATGTCATCGTAAGTGCATCTACCACGATGTCATGTTTTCCAATCCCATACTCTGCCGCCGCCGCGATGATTTTTTTGGCAATGGCTACACGCCCGTCAGCGGTTTCGGGGATTCCGTCATCATCCAAAGTAAGTGCGACAACCGCCGCACCGTATTTTTTTACAAGCGGCAAAATCTGCTCCAGAGACTCTGCCTTGCCGTTGACCGAGTTTAACAATGGCTTGCCGTTATAAATCCTCAAGGCCGCCTCTGCCGCAGCCACATCCGATGTATCTATCACAAGCGGCAGAGGACAAATCCCCTGCACTGCCTGCACTGCCGAGACAAGCATCGCCTTTTCGTCTATGCCCGGCAGACCCACATTTATATCCAGCAAATGCGCCCCCTGCCCCGACTGTGTTAATGCCTCGTTGCAAATAAAGTTCATATCATTGTCGGCCAGAGCCTTCTTTAGCTTGGGCTTGCCCGTAGGGTTTATACGCTCGCCGATAATTTTTAGGTCTTTGCCTAATACTACGGTCTGCGAAAAAGACGATACCCGCGTCAAAGGTAGGGTGCGGGGTCGAAGTCCCTGCGATTTTGTTCTTTTAATCATCTCGCCAATATGAGCAGGTGTGGTACCGCAACAACCGCCCAAGATGGACGCACCGAGATTTGCCATCTCGACCATTTGTGTAGCGTAATCCTCGGGGGATAGGTCAAACACGGTCTTGCCGTCCACGATTTTTGGCATACCGCCATTTGGGTTAAAGATAACGGGGATGTTTACACATGAGATTAGCTCTTCCAGCAATCCACGCATTTGGTAGGGGCCGAAGCCGCAGTTTAGGCCTACCGCACACGCCCCAAGTGACTCTATCAGCGTAGCCGCTGTAACAATATCCGCGCCTGTAAGCAATCGACCGTTTTCGTCGGGCGAGAATGTCACCATAATGGGCAAATCACAGTTTTCCTTTGCGGCAAGCATCGCGGCCTTGATTTCATATGTGTCACTCATTGTTTCGATTAATGCTAAATCTGCTTCCGCGCCCGCGCAGAGCATCTCCGCAAAAACAGATACGGCTTCTTCAAACGCAAGCTCGCCCACAGGGGCAAGCAGTTTGCCCAGTGAGCCTATGTCCATAGCGACTTTAGCACCAAACCCTGCTCCATCCGCCGCTTTTTTTGCAAGCTTTATACCCGCCGAAATCAGCTCATGCAAATCGTATCCGCTGTCTGCTAATTTTAGGCGATTGGCACCGAAGGTATTTGCTTTGATAATATTGCAACCCGCCGCGGCATACGCACTATGTATTTCGAAAATAGCCTGAGGGTTTGTTACATTCCAGATTTCGGGCAAAACATCAAGACCCTGCGCCTGTAAAAGAGTACCCATTCCACCATCGAAAAACATAATTTTATTATCCATGCCTATCTAAACACCTCCGAAAGGTTGTCCATTATGCTTTTTGCATTGCGTGGGCGGTTCATAGTATAGATGTGGATATTGTTTATTCCGTTTGCAATCAAATCAAAAATCTGCTCGGTTGCATAAGCAATACCCGCCTGGCGCATTGCCTTTGGATGAGAGTAAAACCTGTCCACTATTGCCTTAAATCTCGGCGGCACGGGCGCACCGCTCAGTTTAAAAATCCTGTTTATTTGTTTAGCATTAGTAACAGGCATGACCCCCGCAACCACGGGTACATCAATCCCATTTTTGAGTAATCTGTACATATAGTTATACAAGATATTATTGTCGAAAAACATCTGTGTGGTCAAAAATTGACAACCCGCGTCTACTTTGATTTTTAGATGCTCGATGTCTTTTTGCAATGTCTCTGCCTCGGGGTGACACTCGGGATAACAACCGCCACCCACACAAAAATCGCCGCTTTTGTGGATTTCTGTGATGAGGTCGCTTGCATATTTGTAATATCCTGTGTTTTCGCTAACGCCTTCGGGCAAGTCTCCGCGCAAAGCCATTATATTCTTTATGCCTGCCGCCTTCAGGCCGTCCAGCATAGAAGCTACTTCTTCTTTTTTAAGTCCTGCCGCTACCAGATGAGCCAATGCAGGTATTTTGTACTGCTCGACCTCTTTTACTACTTCTAATGTGTTTTGTGAGCCTCCGCCACCCGCCCCGCATGTCACACTCATAAACGACGGCGCGAGTTCTGCACAGCCCGCTACCACTTCTTTTATATCACCAAACCCAACACCCGGCTTTGGCGGAAAAAGCTCCAACGATACAGTCACATTGTTGGTGTTTAATAAATCTATTATTTTCATTCGTACTCCCTCACGATTCCTTTTGCCTTTTCGGCAATACGTTGTGCCTTTACACAAAGCTCTGCCGCTTTAAATGCATGTTCCTGTGTCATTGCATTTTCTGTACGGTTTAGGCAGTCCAATATCAACTGCCCGAAATACGGATGCCCGACATTGCCTTCGCAGTCGATATATTCCTCCGTCTTATTGTTTGCCAAGTACAAATGCCCTCCGCGTTTGCTGCGCCCTATGTCACAGTATTTGCGAAGCTCTATATAACCATCCGTCCCCAAAATAAACATACGACCGTCGCCCCATGTACTAAGCCCATCCGGTGTAAACCAGTCCACACGGAAATACCCCGTAGCTCCGTTGTCGGCCTTTAGTGTACAGTCACCAAAGTCATCCAATCCCGGATATTTTGGATTATTATAATTCTCGACCTGTGCCGCTACTATTTCTGCATCTTTGGCACCTGTGTAAAACAAAAATTGCTCGATTTGGTGGCTCCCTATATCACATAAAATCCCACCATACTGCTCCCTCTTAAAAAACCAATCGGGGCGGTAATGGAATCCCGCACGATGAGGCCCCATCCCCAATGTCTGCACAACGCGACCAATCGCACCTTCTTCTATAAGTTGCCCTGCAAAAACAGCCGACTCAACATGAAGGCGTTCTGAATAATAAACAGCATATTTTAGCCCTGTTTTTTTGACCATGGCCTTTGCTTCTTCTAATTGCCCCAAAGTGGTAAGCGGTGCCTTGTCCGTAAAATAATCTTTGCCCGCCGCCATCGCACGCATACCAAGCGCGCAACGCTCCGAGGCAATATTGGCACTGGTCACGAGCTTTACTTCTGCATCCTGAAAAACCTCTTCTTCCGAACGTGCCGCCTTTGCACCGGGATACTGCTTTAGGTAGTTTTCCAGTTTATTTAGGTCAGGGTCATATATCCATTTTAGTGTAGCTCCCGCCTCTATCAACCCATTGCACTGACCACCAATATGCCCATGGTCAAGACCTATCGCCGCAAATACAAATTCCCCGGGCTTTACAACAGGGTTTGGCTTGCCCTTTGGTGCATATGTCATTCCACTCTCTGCCATGTGAAACACTCCTTTTTGATTTGCTTTTTAGTCATTAAACTACCACATGAAAAACGTCTTTGCCATAAATTTTTAACCATTCAGCTTTTTTCTTTTTATTCTTTCTAAAATCGAATGTTAGCAAATAACCGGTGCCAGTATGTTTGCTTTCAAGATATCCACAAAGTTGCTTGTATGCATCCTCTTGTTTAGCCTTGCCATCCCACAACTTTAGCTCAATGATAAACTGCTGTCTGCCAAAATCTACAACTATATCCATACGCCTCATGTCAATCAGCTGACTTTCTATATGATAGAAGCCGTTACCGTTTATGAGCGGTTTTAGATAAGACAGAAATAGAAGTCTACCATGACGCTCTAAAAATTCCTCATCCATGTTGCTAAAGATTTCACCATAATGTTCTGAAAATTTGCGCAAGCATAGTTCCATATCAAATACACCGCCCTGAACTATATCATGTTGCAGAACGCCTGTAATCTGTTTTTTATTTCGCAAATCCTTAGAGATGTAGTAATTGACCATCCTAAGTTCAAAGATTTTATTGGCTATTGCAATTTTATCGTCTGTATTTACCAAAAAACCATACATAACACCTATACCAACAATGGGGTCATCTATAACAAAGGGCTTCACTGCTCTCATGATTAATAAATCATATATTAAGGACGATAGCTCCTTGTTGTTTTCAAGGTTTTTAAACATATCATCAAACAAGGTATTGCTTTCGATTAGCATTTCCCTTATAGCACCCTGTATTCCGGCTAATGTCCAGTCTCTGCCTGCTTCCTCATCAATACATTGGCAGAGCCTTGATACCAAAAATGGATACCCGCTTGTATAGCTATAAATTTCTTTAGATATTAAGTCTACGTCCATCCCTGTATTATGGTCGATTTCATATTTTGAAAGCATGGTCGCGATTTCTGTAGCACTAAACGACATGTCAACCTTAAAGTTAATGGCTATATTCCATGGCGAATTGTATAGTTTGATATTTTTTATATCATAGACACCCGCAAGTATAACGCTGTGGAAAGTATTTCTTCTGCCGGCTTTGCGAGCCAAAAACTTTGCTCTTAATATGTCTATAAATTGCAAAAATACACTATTATTACTTGTCCTGTCAACTTCGTCTATGATTAATACAATTTTTTTGCCTTCACACATTTTTTCAATATGTTCTCCAAGTTCTCCCATACCCTGTATGCTTTTTTCATCCCAGTTTTTAATATAATCCATAGAAGCAGTTGTAAATTTTAATGCCTGTACAACCTTCCTTATAAATGCTTTGCAAAACAATTCCGACGACTTAAAACAATCTTCGCCCATTTCTTGAAAGCAAATAGATATTACAATATATTCATCAGCCAGAGCCTTAACCAACTCGTTAAGGGTTGTTGTTTTGCCATATTGTCTGGCTCGATTAATAGTAAAGTAACAACGTCTCTCAACAAGCTCTCTGATTTGCTTTATTTTCCCGCTTATATCAACCATATAATCTTCTTCCGGAGTACATAAGCCTGTTGTATTAAATTTATGCATGAAAACCTGCCTTCTTTATGGGCATGTTGAAAATCCAAAAAATGAGGACGTGAGCAGGACTTGCCCCTACGAACGCCCACAATACCACTATAAAAAAAGATAACACGTACATATACTCATGTCAAACTCCCGGACATTGTCATAACATCTGTCACTGTGGCTCGGATATTCTGGGTCTTATTGCTCCCCCGATTAAATCCTTACCATTATTAATTCATGATTTAATCGGGGGAGCAATAATAAAAAAAGGAGGCATAACAATGACACCAAAAACAGACCCCGAGTTTAAATCACTAATCCCACCCCTGTCGGATGAAGAGTATGCACAATTAGAAGAAAACATACTCGCCAAAAAACAATGCCACGACGCGATTATCCTGTGGGAAGGCACGATAATCGACGGATACAATCGCTTTGCGATATGCGTAGCCCATGGCATAAAGTTTGCTACACGAGAAATATCATTTGCATCAAAGCAGGACGCAAAAGTGTGGATAATAGAAAACCAACTCGGCAGAAGAAACCTACACGACGCGGCAAGGATAGAGCTTGCACTGGTAAAAACGGAGCTGTTGCGAGAGAAGGCAAAAGAGAATCTGAAACGCGGCGGCAAACCTTCATCCAAAACGACAAAGTTAAGCACAAAGGATGCAGTAGACATCCAAAAAGTCACCGCAGACGAAGCAGGTGTAGGGGTCGGCACAGTTAGCCGTTACACACAAATCAAAGAGCATGGCGACCCCGAGCTTTTGGCAAAGGTTAAGTCCGGCGAGCTAAAAATTGGTACGGCACACCGAATGATGACGGAGACAATCACAAAGCTAAAACAAGCCACCAAAATGTACGCATATATAGAAGAGCGTTATCCCTTTGCCGATGACGAAATAAATACCAAAATCCAAAGCGGACTGGAAAAACTATACGAGCAACTGCAAAAACTAAAAGGAGGCGTATTAAATGTCTAAAAAACTAAAAATCCATGCTGATTTTAAAAATCTAATCCCACCACTGCAAGAAGAGGAATTTAAACAACTGGAGCAAAACATCCTATCCCACAAAAAATGTCGCGACTCCATAAAAACATGGAGGGACTACATCGTAGACGGTCACAACCGCTACGAGATATGCAACAAACACAACATCCCCTACTCCACCACAAGGCTCAGTTTTTCTTCTAAAGAAGAAGCAAAACTCTGGATTGCAGAAAACCAACTCGGCCGCCGCAACATCACAAAAGCCGCAAGAATCGAACTGGCTCTCACAAAGGCAGAACTACTGCGAGACAATGCAAAACATCAAAACGAACATTACAACACAAGAAAAATAGCCGCCGACCTTGCCAATGTAAGCGAAGAGACTATCTACAAGTATATGCAAATAACAAAAAACGGCTCGGATGAACTGGTCGAACAGGTAAAAAATGGCGAGGTCAAAATCGGCACAGCACACAAAACTCTCCACACAAGGGAAGTAACCGTACTGTACGACGACAGCGATGTTAGGTTTAAAAACACATCTATATGCCACGATAATGTGATGCGGTGCATGGGGGAGATAAGTAAAATTTATACCGCCACAGACAAGATGTCTCTCAGTGATAAAAATGTTTTAAAATTGCTGGACGGACATGTGAATATGATGGAGAGGGTTTTGTCGTTAGGATTGTAAAGTTTATTGTAAATGATGACGATATAAATGAGCAGTGTCGACGCACTGCTCAGTACACTGCAATGGTTGACCACTATCAATAATCGTGATATATTTTTCGACGATTTAGCTCATTAATCATTGAGTCTCAAATGTCTGATTAGGCGGGTAAAAATTATGGAAAAGTCACAATACAAACAGATACAGGAATCATTAAATGCAATAGAAAAAGCACAGTCCTCAAAGATTTACGGTGACTGTCAAGAGAAGGCTCTGTCACTGTGCGATTTTATTGACAAAATAAAAAACAGCGAGACAAAAACTGTTTCCATGCTAGTAGAATATTGTGAGCTTTTGTTTAAAGTCAACAATGGTGAACTAAAAGAAAAAGTACTAATCGAGAAGCTAGCAAAGATTTCAAACATGGTACGCGCAGAATTAAAGTCCGACATACTTGAGGTCGTCTTTTTGCCATATCGTGCCGCCATGTTTGATGCACTCGAATCCGTATATTTTGCCGCTTCTGCAGATCCATTTTGCAATGCATATGTTATCCCCATCCCATATTATGAAATAAATCGAGACAAAACCCTCGGCGTATCTCACTACGACGGAAAAATATACCCGCCAAATATCACCATCACCCACTGGGAAGACTATGATATACCTACACGCCGCCCGGATATTATTTTTACACATGTTCCCTATGATGACTTTGGCAATAACTTTACTATCCACCCCAACTATTACCATAAGAATCTCAGGCAGTTTTGTGATAAGGTTGTTTATATACCTTATTATGTACACGGTGAAAGTTCCTCAGGGTCAAACGCAGGCTTTGCGACTACTCCCGGTCCTATCCATGCTCACCACACAATCTTAGAAAATGAAAACATAAGGCAGTTTTATATTAGTGTTTATAAAGAGCTGGGAAAAGACCAAGGCAAACATGCCGCTGATTATTTAGGAAACCTGGATAAAAAATTCTTGGCTCTTGGCTCACCTAAATATGACAAAATAATCAACTTGCAACCGGAGGACTGCAATCTACCGGAAGCATGGAAAAAATTGATATATAAACCTAACGCCACACGTAAAAAAGTAATCCTATACAATACACACTGGTCCCCCTTTGTGAACAACTCCGCAAGATATTTTAAAAAAGTGCTTAATGTTTTTGCGGATTTTCAAAAAAGGGATGATGTCGTGTTATGGTGGCGGCCTCACCCCAACTGCGAAAAAAACTTTAGGACATTTAGACCGGAAAATTTGAATGCTTATCTGGAGTTGGTTAGCACTTACAAAAAAGAGGCATGGGGTATATATGACGATACTCCGGATTTGCATAGAGCAATAGCTTGTACTGATGCTTATTATGGTAGCTCCGAGTCTTCGCTTACAGCGATGTATAACGCAGCAGCAAAGCCATTCCTGATTGAAAACATTGAACTCTTACCAACAAAACGAAACGTCATTCCTGTAAATATATGTGATACAAAAGAACATCTTGTTTTTTCGGCATACACAATTAACTCTTTATTTTGCATAAACAAGTCGGATGGCAAGGTCAAGAGTTTGGGTGACTTCCCACATGAGCCAGCAGTACAGCTGTTTCAGTATGGGCAATCCGCATCTGTCGGTGATGTTATTTATTTTGCCCCACTTTCTGCACAAGACATTGCAAGCTACTCTTTGACTGATTTATCGTTTAACAAAATATCATATAATCGCAGCGGCAACCCCGGCATATCCAACCGTGCGTTTTATGGTGTTGTGGTTTATGACAAATATGTTTATTTTACTCCATGGAACCATCCCTCCATAATGAGGCTAAATACAGAGACTAATGAAATCACGTATTTTGATGACTGGATAAAACCCATTGAAAAATTTAAACATATAGATGACGACTTGCAATTCCTTGACCCAATAATAGTTGGCGAGACAATGTACCTTGCATATGCGCGGGGCAATGCTGTTTTGGCACTCGATATTAACACATTAAAGTTTACGGTATACGAAGTAGGTCAAAAAGGATACAGGTATTCAAATATCTGCTATGACGGCGACAGTTATTGGCTAATCCCAAGAATGTGCGACACACCATTGATAAAATGGCATCCTCAAAAAGGCATATTAAATGAAATCAACAGCATCCATGAAAAAAATGAGCCAACGCACAAGTACTCCATGTGTACCGCCGCTTTTTGTAATGGCTATTTATGGTTGTTGCCTATTGGTGCAAGACATGCATATAAAGTTGATGTGACTACCAACGAAGTTCATGTTTTGGATGATTTTGCAAGTGATTGTAATGAAATACACGCAGACTCTCCGCTCCCAAAATTTAATTACATGAAGAGTGTAGGCGACAGCCTCTATATAACTAAAGTCCGCAATGGAGAGCCGACACTCATACAATACGACACCAAAAATTTAAAAAAGCATGTGCTTTTGTTACAGACATCCGCAGAAGATAACATTAAAATCGAAAAATTAATCTCTCGGGCAATTGCAAGTGAAAATGCACATCAAGTTTATTTTTATGAGTCCGGCTCTATATTTTTAGCTGATTTTATTTCAGGTGTTGTAGATGCCGATACAAGCAAACGAACAAACCCTAATTTTGATGGCAACGCCGGGGCAAACATTTATGAATACTTTAGAAGGAAATGATGCTTAATGACTAAGAGAGAAAAATTTCGCAAACTGCTTAATCACAATAAACATTTTTTTTTGATGGAGGCTCATGACGGCCTCTCGTCTAAAATCGTGGAGGAAACGGGGTTTTCTGCGATATGGGCGAGCGGGTTGTCTATCACTGCGTCGCTAGGTGTGCGTGATAATAACGAAATCTCATACACACAGTTATTGGATGTCCTTGAATATATGAATGACGCAACAAGCTTACCTATTTTAGTCGATGGCGATACAGGCTATGGTAATTTTAACAACGCTTCTGTTCTTTTGCGAAAACTGGAAGAGAGAGGCATTGCGGCCGTATGCATTGAAGACAAAAAATTCCCAAAAACAAACTCATTTTTAGAGGATAGCATGGATGCATTAGCCGACCCTTTAGAGTTTGCAGGAAAAATAAGAGCAATGAAAGCGGCACAAAGCTCCCCTGATTTTACTGTAGTAGCAAGATTAGAGTCTTTTAATGTTGGGGCAGGGCTTGATGATGCAATAAAACGGGCGCGTATTTATGTAGAAGCCGGTGCAGATGCACTGCTTGTGCATTCTAAACGTTCGGACTCAAAGGATATTGATGATTTCCTTTCAAGTTTTGATATGGACGTACCCATTTTCTTGGTACCCACAAAGTATTACACCGTCCCCGTAAACCACCTCACAAAAGACATACGTGTACGAGGTATAATCTGGGCTAACCAAAGTGTACGCGCATGTGTAAGTGCAATGCAATCCATTTGCAAGCAAATTTTTAACGAAGGCTCTATCGCCAACGCAGAGGAATCAATTGCTTCGGTCTCTGAAATATTCAGGCTCCAAAGGCATGACGAATATGTTGAAATGGAGAAAAAATACCTCCCACCCGGTACCCCCTCTTCCGCCATTATCTTAGCGGCAGGCTCACCCGGAAAATTTGGAATAGAAAAGCCTAAAGCACTAATTTCGATAAATGGACAAAGCCTACTGGAACATCAAATCACAGCATTGACATCTGTTGGCATTGCTAACAAAACCATTGTGCGAGGTTATAAAAAAGAACATATCTCTATGCAAGGATACTCTTACGTTGATAACGACAAATGGCAGACTACCGATGCCATGTATTCACTTTCACTCGCATCTAAGGGCATAGTCGAGCCATATCTGGTGCTATACAGCGATGTGTTTTTTAAACGCTACTTGTTGCATAATTTAATTTTGTTCTCTAATCAAACAGATGCGGATATTATATTAGTGTGCGTGAAAGAAAATTATATATTTAGCGGCTCTTTGGTGGTGGACAACTCGCCGGACTATCTTGGAAACAATGACACTGCATTAATCACCGGGGTTTCGGACAGTAGTTATGGCGACACCGAAAAAACCGTATACTTTAGTGGCTTGATGATGGTGAAAAATCACGAAGGTATAAATAATCTCTTGGAGTGTAAAGACATTGATACATTATCATCAAGGATGCTGTTTTCTCGCGCACTAGAGTACGGAATGAAAATTGCTGCAATAATAGCCTCTACAGATGCCATAGTTGACATAAACACCGTTCAGGACTTGATGAAGGTGAGGTAGCCATGATAAATACCGACGATTTTTTAGAACATTTATTAAATAACGGTATTGAAAAAATTGCAGGTGTGCCATGCTCATTTCTTAGTTCTTTAATAAATCGTGCAACTGATAGAGGTATGTATGTGCCATTTACCAACGAGGGAGATGCAACTGCATATGCTGCCGGTTATGCCCTTACAGGTAAAAAATGTGCAGTAATCATGCAAAACTCCGGATTATCCAATGCATTATCGCCCTTGTCATCATTAAACAAACTTTTTGGGCTAAATACTTTGTTGATTATAGGAAATCGTGGCGTGGATGACGAACCTCAGCATAAGATAATGGCAGGAGCAGTAAAGCCTTTTTTAGATGCATTAAAAATACCTTATTACGATGCTGAAAACGGCGATAAATCTCTGCTTAATACATTTGAGGCGATTTCTAAAAACTCCGTAGCTATCCTTGTTAATCAAAAAGATACTTTTTCGTCTGCAAAAAGAGATGTGATTTTTTACCCGGAAAAGCCTTTAAGGCATAATATACTCGAAGCTATCGCGGGATGTGCCAAGGATAAAGATGTCGCAATACTCACCACAACAGGGTTTACAAGCCGAGAAATGTATTCCATAAAGGACAGAGCATTTAATTTTTACATGGTTGGGTCGATGGGTTGCCTCTCGTCCCTCGCTATGGGTGTAGCTGAGTCGATGCCGGGCAAAAAGGTTATTGCAATAGATGGTGACAGCGCATGTCTTATGAGACTTGGTGCTCTATACACACTTACTGCACATGCCCCTGACAACCTGTGTTATATAGTATTGGATAATGACGGAAACGAATCCACCGGGAACCAACCCAATTCTATATGCGAGAGTAGATTATTTAATGTGATGTCAGCGTTACATGAGACAAAAAAAACAGAGTCCCCCGAAGCAGTTGCAAATGAGGTTTCGGCTTTTTTCAGGCTCGGTAAGTATACACAGATATACAACCCGATACGTATGGGAAGCATAGATAACTTGCCAAGGCCTGACAGGGAATTGATTTTTAACCAAGCCAATCGCTTCACATCCCATATTACACAACACTCATGAAGATTGCGGTGATGGCAGACATCCATGCAAATATACACGCACTCAATGCTGTTTTGCATGATTGTGAAAAAGAATGTGTTGAAAAGTTTTGGTTGCTCGGTGATTATGTAGACTATGGCGCGGCTACTATCCCCGTGTTAAATAAATTAAAGTCCCTCCGCGCAGAACATGCTTTGGCAGGCAATCACGATGCCTGTTTGTTTTCGGTTCATATACGCCCAAGCCAAACGCCACATGGATATGCGTCATACCAACATACAAAAATGCAGTATGAAAAAAATGCAGACTCCTTTAGTTGGCTTAAAGACCTTTTGCCGTCTCAGATTGCTCAAGGTGGCAATACACTGCTTGTACATGGAACACCCAATGACCCTTATTGGGGCAAATTTTTACCAACTGACACATCAACTTTACAAGAAATAATTTCATACATGGAGATAAACAATCACGAGTATTTATTTATGGGGCATTCTCACATCAGCTTTATGCTTACTCTCGATGGGAGAAGGATAATAAACCCCGGTAGTGTAGGACAACCCAGAAACGGCTACCCAAATGCACAGTACTTAATTTTTGATGACGGCGAAATTATCTTTAAAAATATATGTTACGATATAAATGCTGCGGCATCTGAAATAGAAGCCGCCGGATTGCCTGAATATTTATCAAAAAGGCTTTTTATAGGAAAGTAGAGCTGATAAAATGCGTGTTTTAATTACAGGTGCAGCAGGGCTTACAGGTGCGCATCTCGTGAGAGAGTGCTTAAACTCAGGAGATACAGTGGTCGGTATTGATAATTTTTTCCGAGGAAAATATGAAAACATTAAAGACGTAATTGGCCATGACAGATTCGAATTTTTTGAATGTGATTTTATTGATTATATCAAAGACCCTTGCTCCGATACTGCATTCGACGGTATATACCACTTAGCGGCAATAGTACCGACAAAATATTTTTATGAAGAGCCTGAGCTAACATATGAGGTTAACTGTCGTGGAACCCATGATATATTTAAGTGGGCTGTCAAACATGGTATTAAACGTTTTGTAAATGCATCTTCTTCCGAGATATATGGCCATGCTCCCGATTTCCCCACAAAAGAGACAACCCGCTCTGTGTACGACTCTGTCGAAGACTCTACTCGTTGGTCATATGCACATGGCAAAATTTTGACAGAATATTTGCTAAACCATTACAGTAGCCAAATTGATGTATGTCATTTGCGTTACGCTAATGTGTACGGCCCTTATGACGATGATGACCATCACGTTATCCCTTATATGATAAATTGCATAGCAAATAGTATCCCCATTAATTTGTCCAAAAATTATAAAGAAGCCCGCCGCTCATTTTTGTACATGAGTGATTGCGCCATCGCTACACGACTTGCAATGACGCATATGAGAACAGGCACAAGCTACAATATCGGAAACCCGGAAGAAACAACTATAGAAAATCTATGGAACATTTGCTTAAAGGCCATGCAGGATTTGGGGATTTATTACAATCAACCGCTTACCTGCAATATGGAGCGTGCAGGCGACCCGACTCGCCGTGTCTTAGACATAAATCGTGCCCGTGACCATCTGGGTTACATTCCGGTCGTTATGCTCGAAGAGGGCATAGCAAAAACAGCAAAATGGATAGTAGGGCGTGCATAAATGGGAAAGGCGGCAGTAATATTATGTGCCGGTGTAGGAAGCAGAATGGGACTGCCTCCTGACATAAACAAATGTGCCGCTGCTTTTGGCGGATACAGTGCGGTTGGCCATACATTGTCATCCCTTTTATATGCAGGTGTCAGCAATTTTTATATAGTGGTAGGCCATGCAGAGGACTCTGTCCGAAATGCGTTATCAAATTATATCGGAAAGATTGACATAAAGTTTTGCATTAACAGTAGCTATGATTTTCATGGTTGCAATTATTCGCTTGCATGTGGAGTAATGGCGGTGGATGACAACTGCACAGGACTGATAGTAGCCGAAGGGGACTCTCTATTACACCCTGACTCATTCAAACAACTTGCCGAAGTAAAACAAAATGCGGCTTCACTAATACGCTCACCCGAGTATATTAATCCAAAACGTAGCGTTGTTGCCGCAGGTAAAAATAAAATCATAGAAAAATACCTGTATGACCAAAGCCATACAGGCATACTGCCTGCCCTTGACGACGAGGAGAGTATACTGGGTGAAAGTATGCAATTATGGTATTTTTCTGGAGAGCCATTAAAAAAACTAATTCGCAACTTGAATGAATATAAAAATCTCGCCAATAACAGCGAGATGCCAATGACAGAGTCCGGGGTTTACACAATTAACAATATTGAATTTCCGATTACTCCGGTGATGTCAAAACACCCTGATGACTGGTTAAACCTTAATACAAAAAAAGACATGGAAAGCGCGAGTGAGTTAAGATGGCTACAAAAATAATGATTATAGGCTTTGGGAGTACGGGCAAATATGTGCTGGACATGGCAACTAAAATGAATGTTTTTAAGGACTGCACATTCATCGTAGTTTCCAGGACATCCGAAGAAGAGGTCGAAAAAAGAATTAATATAACTCGTATATCTTCCGGCATTTTTGACTATTTTCCACGCATCAGCTATCATGAATGTGATATTAACAACTTGGTACAAATGAGTGAATTACTTTCTAACGAGGCACCCGACATAATTGCTTATACAGGCAGATACATGAAGGGTTTTAAATATGGTGAGTTTTCGTATCCAAATGAAATAGGCTATGGTGCCTGGACTCCGATGGCAGTTGTCTTGGTAGAAAAACTCATGAAAGCTGTAAAACAGTCAGGTATTTCTACTCGCGTAATAAACACGAGTTTTGGCGATGCAGTTTCTCCTGCTTTAGCTACAGTCGGACTTGCACCATATACCAGCGCAGGCAATCTCAATCATCTAATCCCACGAATAAAAATGGCATATGCAAATATAACAAACGAAAACTATGATGATATAGATGCAACCTTTGTAGGTGCTCATTATGCTAACACATATATCTCTAAAGAGGGGATTCCAAAAGGCTCACCTTACCTCCTAAACATATCCGGCAAATTAAAAAAGACCGTATCTGACGACGAAATATTTAAACATTGTGCGATACCTACCATATCCGGAGCAGAACGAAACTGGATGATAGCATCTGATGTGGTGATGCTTTTACGTTTGATGACAGATAAAAGCAGGGCAAAATTAAAAACACATGCACCCGGTCCGTTTGGTCTACCGGGGGGCTATCCGCTTTTATTCGAAAACGGAGAAATGCATGTTGATGAAATCCATTTTTCTATAGATGATATGAAAAAGGTAAATCACGGCAGTTTAGCTTGTGATGGTATAGAGGATATTAACGCAAACGGAATCGTATTTACTGATGATGTTATATATAAAATGAAAAAGGTGTTTGGCGTAGATTATCCCAAATCCATATCTGTAAACGATTGTGAGATGTTTTCTGTTAAAATTGCCGATACATTAAAGGGCGCAGGGAGAGTCTCTAAGTGAAAAAGCAACCAAGAGAAATAGTCATCTCCGGCGAAGATTTGCGAAAACTGCAAATGATAGAACTGGATATACTAAAAGAAGTAGACAGAGTTTGTCGCAAGCACGATATTAATTATTTTTTGATATACGGCACATTGCTTGGTGCAGTGAGGCATAAGGGATTTATCCCCTGGGACGACGACTTGGATATTGGTTTTTTGCGCAAAGACTACGAAAAATTTTGCAAAATATTCCAACATGAGGCAGATACATGTAAATACTTTATACAAACATGGAAAACCGATAAGCATTATTATTGGAACTATGGAAAAATAAGGAGACTGGATACAGAATATATACGCCTGGGTCAAGAACATATGAAATATGTGACAGGTATCTATATTGATATATTTCCATTTGATTATCTCCCACTTAGCAATAAAGCCAGCGATGATATAATCAAATATTATAATGATAACGTTAAACAAGGAAGCAGCACAGACAACTTGCTCCAGAGGGACAAGTGCTTTATCTCACAAAAGCAAATGAAGCCTACTATCATGCAGTCGCGCATATGTAAGCTTTTTAGAAAAGGTGCATGGTCTCATACCGGTAAATATCACGAAAAAAAATTTTGGTTGCGCATTCTGTATCATCTTATGTCATTAATACCGGGTAGGGTTTATGCTTCCATGCTGGAACACTGGTCTACTAAGTACAACAATGATACAAGATATGCAAAAAAACATTTGCACTCTTTTGGGTATGCCGACGCTCACCATGATGACCCCAGAGTCGATTTTTCGTCAGATATTTTTGAGGAATATATAGATATTGAGTTTGAAGGTTTTTATTTTAAGACGATAAAAGAATGGCATAAATTTTTAACTATACACTATGGCAATTATATGGAGCCACCACCTATAGAAAAAAGATGCGGTGTTGCACCCGCATCAAAAATCGATTTTGGATGACATAAATTTATTACCATAATGCACTGGAGGTAATCTTATAATGCGTAACTTATCAGTCGTTCCTATTTCAAATGCAATGGATTCCGTGATTGATGGAAACTCTTCTATCGCAGACAGGATATTTCACTTGCCGTGTGGAGGGATAGAGCAAAAGGGAGTCGATTCACTAGATGGTCTGCTTTTTGTAGTTAATGAGACCAGTCAATTAATCGGCACTTTAACGGCATCTGATTTTCACCAGTTAGACAACGTGTTATCCGTAAACATGAAAGTAAAAAACATCATGAATAAAAATTTTAAGTTTGTGACATCTGAAAACAGCGAAAGCCAAGCTGTTTCTATTTTTGATGCCCATAGTGGAATACATGCAGTCCCGGTTGTTGATGAAGAGGGAAGGATGGTTTCTGTTATTTGCAAAGCCAGTGATTACAAATTTACTGTGCCTTTTTCAAATGCAGACATAGAATCTGTGTTTGCCGGATATAAACTGTTAAACACATGGCATCACAGGGGATATTTGCGCAACTGGGGAGCCACATTGCCGGCCAGACGATTTGTGTTGGAAAGTATAATAAACAAGTGCGATGTTAATAGCAAAATACTGGATGTCGCTTGTGGCACAGGACTTATGAGTTTTTACTTAGCGGCAGCAGGATTTACAAATCTTTATGGTTTTGATATTGACGAAAATTTAATAAACGCAGGAAAAAATTTATCAGATATAAAAGGATATAACGTTGATTTTCAGATAGATGACGCATTTTTACCATCATGTGATATTTCGTCATTTGATGTTGTTATCATGTTGGGGTGGGTTTTTGCTAACTTCGATGGTAAGAACACACCAATTGATGAAGTTGCAAACAGCTTGTTTTCAACTTCGTACAAAATAAAGACAGGAGCTTATGTTTTTCTTGATTTATACGATGATTTATCCAACTTTAACGTATACAAAGAAGCCGCACATTTTCCAACCGTTAAATACGAAGATTTAAAACCTGTTTTTGAGAAACATGGATTTAAACTAGTGGACAAATGCTACGATTGTAGTACAGATGTTAAAGTTATATATCTTTTGAAAAAAACTTAAAATCTTTTATCTCACTGGAGGATGCAAAATGGCAGATGTTAAAGCTCACAGCTTTTTGCCTCAAATCGCAGATGATGTTTCAAACATAATTTCAAATTTTCCTGAAAAAAAAATAATATGGTTTGGATATGATTACACTCATTGGGTAGACGTTTTGCAAGCGGCACTTATAGAAAGAGGACAATGCCTCGACTACATCATTGATAACGATAAGGTAAAATGGGGTCGCTCATCTTGCAAGGGTACAATTGTGTCTCCACCAAAATATGTTTTAGATTTGCATAAAAACGATTCTGTTTTGATTGTTATGTCAAATCATAAGGAAGCGATAATTGAAGGTGTTAAAAAATATGGCTACCCACAGGAGCAAATAGTGGTCATGAAAACACCTTACGAATACACCGAAAAAGCCGAAGAAATATTTTATGACAGCATTAAAAACCTTAAACAGATGAATTTAAGAGATTTTCAGCTATGTGGACTTGAAATATTAAAGGAACTAAAATACTTTTGTGATAAACACAAGCTAAAATATTATTTATCCGGTGGCACATGCTATGGTGCAGCTCATTATAAGGGATTTATACCCTGGGATGACGATATTGATATTGATATGCCATATGATGATTTTATGTATTTAATCGAAAATTTTCCCAAGGGCGGAAGATACGAAATAATATTTTGGAAAACACATCCCGACTTTTATTATCCCTTTGCCCAAGTAGTCGACAATGCTACTATCACAGTCTATGGCAGCAACCCGATAAGCCTGTTGCAAGGTGCCTTTATTGACATTTTCCCTTTAACCGGAGCCCCTACATGTGCAGAGGAGTTTAAGTTTTTAAAGGAATACACATGCTACTTGGATTCCCAATGGAGATGGTACTACAACGCTAAAGGCGTACTAAACGAAACAATACCTGACATGAGACAAAACATATGGGATAAAAAATTTTTTATTAATTTTAATGATGCTAAAATGATTACTCAGCCGGTAGAAGGTGGGGGCGGTAATGAACTCTGGTGGATACCAAGCAGTGCATATGAATATGGCAATACTCTTGAATTTGAGGGCGAAAGGTTTTCTGCCATGATGGACTGGAACGCACTTGTACTTTCTCGATACCCTAACTGGAGACCATTGACAGAAAAGGAACAGTTGCTTTATGCACATCCGATAAAGGCATTTTGGAAATAATTAATTAGGGGTTTGATAAATATGGCCAAGCTTAATCACTGTAGCTTTGACGATTTCGTTAGCAGGCTTAACACTAAAAAACTCGCCTGTTTTGGCGCAGGTGTAAATCTGGGCGAGTTTATTAGCCAATATCAAGATTATGGAATCAAGGATAAAATCAACTGTATAATTGACAATTACAAAGGACGTTCAGACAACGAACTATATGACAAATCTATACCGATTATTTCTCTCAAAAAATTTATAAATAAACATAAAAACGAATATGTAATTGTAATAACAAGCTACCAATACGTTGATGATATTTTTGACCAGATTAATGGGTATAAAAGTCTCAATGATATTGATTGCTATTTTTACAAACTGTTTGAGCTGGATTCCGACATTGATATAAATAATAAAGACATCACGGATGTGATAAACCAAAATACAAATGCATCAATGTCTGGCAATAAAAGTGTCATTAAAATGGCTTACATTGCTAATTTCAAAAAAATGGATATATATTATTCAGGTGTTATAAAAAAGATTGACAACCAAATTTCTGCATTTAGCAAGTCGAGCATAAATGTCCTAAAATGTAGCGCGAAAAAACATCCATTGAACTCCTTGAACAGGAAAATCGGGTTTTTACCTTTTTGCTCTCAATGGAATTATACACAACTAATAGATAACTATGGCAACTACGACACATACTACATCAGATTTTTCTTTAACATTGACCGGCCATTTATTGCTTTTTGTAAAGAACTAAAAAAAATCAACCCTGCGGTAAAAATTATTTTGGAAATACCAACATACCCCTACGATGGAGAAAACGCTTTCAAGACTGTGAGCGATGCCTTAAAAGATAAAATTAATAGAAAAAGGCTATATAAATATGTAGACCGACTTGTAGTATTTACCGACCAAAAGGATATTTGGGGCATAAAAACTATCAATATTATCAATGGTGTAGATGTAGAAGGAACAAGAAAAAGGGTTGTGCATTTTGATAATGCTAAAATTTCAATAATTGCTGTTGCTAATTTTGAATTTTGGCATGGATATGATAGATTTATATGTGGATTGGGAGAATATTATAAACATGGTGGAAAAAGAAATATAATACTTCATCTGGTCGGCCCCGGAACACCAAATGTTAAAAAACTATATGACGATATTATCGACCGATATAACCTAAAAAATCATGTCATCATGCACGGAAAAAAAACCCACAACGACCTAGATGATGTGTATGACAAATGTAGTATTGCATTGGGGTCTTTAGGATTGCATAGGGTTGATAAGGATTTGAATACCAGCACTTTAAAAACAGGTGAATATACTGCAAAAGGACTGCCGGTGATGTCCTCCGGAAGAGTAGATATGTACGATAGAGATTATCCGTACTTTTTAAAATTAGTGGCAGATGAAACTCCGATTGATATAAATCAGGTGATAACTTTTTATGACAAAATTTATCACAGTGATGAGACTTATACCATAATAAACGACGAAATAAGGCAACTTGCAATGAAAACATGCGACATTTCTATCACGATGGAGCCTGTTATCGACTATATTAAAGGGGAGCGAGCTTAGATGCGTTATTATATTTTCGGCGCAGGCTTGTTTGGTATAAATTGCTATCACTTACTTAAACAAGACTATGATATTATTGCTTTTATTGATAACGATAAACACAAAATCGGGACAAGCATCATAGACAATAAAAGAGTTATTTCTGTTGACGAGCTGGCTCATTTAAAAGAAGAATATTTTGTTTTTATAACCGGAACATACGCACACGAAATGAGCAACCAATTAGAAGAAATGGGGATTACAAATTATTCGTTCTATCCATGCTATGAGTATATGCACGGTTATGAAAATAAGGAATTAGGACAAAGGCTGGACAAAGGCTGTAGAGTATTATTTAAAAAGATAAAATCATTAAATCCCGATACCCTAAACATCTCTGACTATAATAAAAAATATCTGCGTAGCAAGGGCTGGGCGCAAATTTTTGTATATGCCCGCATACTTTATACCGTACTAATGGAAAACCCAAACCCCGACACGATTTTGGATTATGGAGGAGGTACAGGGCTACTTTCTTTACTGGCATTGGAGCTTGGTATTCCGAACGTGTATTACAATGATATTTATGAAGTATCTGTGGACGATGCACGCGAAATTGCGACTGCTTGCGGCTATACCAGAGCGGGATATGTCGCGGGTGATATTGATAAGGTAATTGATTATTGCAGTAAACATAAAACAACTTTTGATGTTGTTGCATCTTATGATGTCCTAGAGCATATCTACGATTTGCGTACATTTTTTAATGACTTAAAAAAGACGCTGTCCCGCGATTTTGTTGTGTGCATGAAGACAGGAGCAAATACTTACAACAAAGAAATATATGATAATCTTGCTATTGGCCATTTGAAAATAGACAGCCTTAGCCGAAATCATGAGTATGGGCATAAGGAAAGAGATAGCCTTAACGCCTTCTTTGATATACGTTTACACATAATACATTGCCATATCAATGAGAATAATCTTTCAATTAACGAGATTGAGGCCATTGGCCTTGCATATACCACCAGGGGGTATATAAAAGAGGATATTTGCAATTGCGTAGAACTGTATGCAAAAACAGGTAAAGTCGACCCCCGTGATTTTATTGGAGCGTTCGAGTTTAACACATGTGACCCACTGACAGGCAACTGGCAAGAGCATATTATTGATTACGAAAAATTGACAAAAACATGTGAATCTTTAGGCTACAACACCAAGATATTGTTTGATGTAGATAAGAGTACCTCCATGACATTGCAACTTGTGTTAGCAAATAAGATGATTTTTTAAATGCTGAATTATCTATACATGAATTTATTTTGGGTTATAGGGGGACATTGATATGCAAACTGCATATATATTTGGCACAGGACAAATATCAAATCTTGCTTATGAACAATGCAAGGAAAAATATAAAATCCTAGGCTTTATAGACAATGATAATACTAAACACGGAAAAACACACCATGGATTACTAATAGAGCCACCATCAAAAAAGCTTGATTGCGTTGATGCAATTATAATAGGGAGTGCCGACGCAAATAAAGATGAGATGGAAATCCAGTTAGTAAATGATTTTGGCATCCCACCGGACCGTTTGATTGCTCCTATCCCGTCGCAACCTCTGGATTCATATACGTCTAAAAATCCTCCGGGATTATCTATAAGCTTAGGCTCTGACAAGTGTATAAACCGTTGCATTATTTGCCCTCAGCATTTGGGCGGAATTAATACGCAATTTTTATCACCTGATGTTTTAAAAAAGGTAGTGTCAGAAATACCAGAAGAGGAGTTTAACGTTACTTTAACCGGTTTTCTTGAACCCTTTCTTGCCCCTAATATAGTAGAATGCGCAAGAACAATAAAACAAATAAAGCCTAAGGCTAAAATAATGGTTAATACCGCCGGCTTAATTTATGATGAAGATTTTTTAGTGCAACTTTTTCCATATTTAAGCGTACTTAAAGTAAGTTTAAATACAATGACATCTGATGATTATGCATTTTTATCCGGTACAGGCAATGAGGGCAACTTTCACAAAGTAATGGATAATATTTTAAAATTCCAAAATTTGTCTATACAAAAATATCCTAACTTAAAAATAACTTTACAAATGATGAAATTTAAAAAATATAAGTACAAAGATTTAACACATTTTTTGGCACCCTTTAGGCAAAAGGGTGTAGCTGTGCATTATTGTGACGTTTACAATTGGGGAGGGGGGAACAACGACAGGAAGAAAATAACATCCGAGCTGCATAACCGGGAACTATTGCCTATGTTGCGGACTCCTCAAGGTGAACAATACCCCTGCCTTGCCTTATTTACATCTATACATTTGTTTGAAGATGGATACTACTATCCCTGCCCTCCTTCTATGAAACATGGGCAAGATGGCCGTGATTTTCCGATAGGTAATGCACTCACTATGTCTTTCTCCGAGGCATATCATGTTCTGCAAACGTATCAACAGATGCATTTGCAAAACGAATTTAACTGCCTTGACTGTGCCACCTGCAATGGCTGGACTATTCATAATAAAAATATTTTTGAAAATCACAAAAAGGGGTGCGCGTGTTGAATATAGAAATCACAAATCGTTGCAATGCAAACTGCCAGTTTTGTTATAGGCATGTAGTGATAGAAAGGAATAAACAAACAGACGTATCTTTTGATGATGCTGTCAAAATGATGGAGTATGCAAAAACATGGCGACACAGTGTTGGGTTAAAAGATGGTCATTTTTCTATAAGTGGTTATGGCGAGCCTTTATTGCATAAGGATGTTACCAACATCATAAACAAGGCCTGCACTATGTTCAAAGATGTAGTTTTTATTTCTAATGGTATAGCCTTGTCTAAAACAACTACAGATAAACTGCTCCAAACCGGCCTTTCTCGCATTGAGTTTTCTGTGACAGGTTTTTCGCATAACATCTATAATAAATATCAAGGTTTTGGTTCTGTTGATGATACATTAAGAAATAGAGTCTATGAAAACATAAGGCATTTAATAGAAAAAAGAAATGAAACAATGCATAAACTGTCTATCACAATACGATATATCTTAAACAAGGAAACAATGGGTGAACTACTTGACTTTATTAACCACTGGAGTGGTCTGGTTGATGATATTAAAATTACGCCTATGGTTAACTTCAATCAAAAATTTGACAAGATTAAATCCTTTGACGATACAATGACATATGAACAAAAATTTTTTAGGCCTTGCAATCTTTTTGAAATCAGTGGCCAGATATGTGCAAATGGTGACATCACCCCTTGTTGCTCTGCACCATCCGAGGTACTATATGTTGGAAATTATGCAAAACACACCCCCGATGAAATAATTAACTCAACAAAATATAAAGAGTTAAAGCGCGTACTGACAGAAACACTAGACTATGGGGTAGCACCCGAGATTTGCAAGATATGTCCAGTTGTGACCACAAAAGAAAGCGCGATATCATATTTATTTTATTCCAAAATGGAAGCATTTGATTCACAAAAGATCGACCATTTAAAGGGTGTTCCTGTTGTTTTTTTTGGACTAAGCGAAATGCTAGTTAATTTGATTGGCAAAATAAAGCTCTATAGCGACGCTGATTTATTTGATTTTGTAATTATTGACAACTATAAAGACAAGCTATTAATAAACCCTGCTGTTATCGCTAATGACTCTCCTGATAAATATAAAGTCTACAAGCCCACATCTGATATTCTCTCAAACAGAAAGATAATCGTATTTTCGGATTTGCATTTTGAAGATATTAATAACCAATTAGCGCAGTTGGGATTAGGGTGCGAATCATATAAGCATCTTTTAAAATAAACCCATGGAAGGACAAGCATAGATGACTTTTCCCGGAGAGCAAGATGTGAAAAACTATTTAAAACTGGACTCAACATTACCCGCCTCTTTTGACCCAAACAAAACAGATATGGCATACTATATCAAAAGATATAACACCAAACTCGAATATTATATAAACCGGATAGACAATCTTATGCTTTCGGGAGACAAAATTTTAGACGCAGGGTGTGGCTCGGGTGCTTGGTCTATTGCGTTGTCACAGCGTTATAAAAGTGTGGTAGCGCGGGATTTGAGCCAAGACGGTTTAGATGTATTTAATGCAGTAAAATCGCTAATGGGTATTAATAATATACAAACTGACAGAGGCGACTTAGAAAAATTGCCATACGATGACAACTCTTTTGATGATATATTTTGTTATAGCGTAATCATGTACTGCAATGTCCCGGATGTCTTATCGGAGTTTTTTCGAGTGCTAAAGCCCAGTGGACGAGTGTATCTATGCCTAAACAATGATGGCTACTATCATTACTTGATTAACGAGCGTGGTAAAAGAGAAAAAGACCAAGAAGAATACGGCAAAAAGACTTTATATAACACTTACATTAAGCGGTTTATGCAAAATCAAGACATCGAAATCAAAGCAAACATATCACAATACTGTGGTAGACAATGGCTTGCTACGCTGGATGAAGATTTGAAACTGCATAGTAAAAATGAGCCTATCTCCGTTTCCGGTTATGACACACGCGCCTACTCTTTTGCAGAGATGGAAGACCTTGCTGTACACGCGGGTTTTACAGACTTTAAAGCTCAGACAGAGGGAATGCTAATCACAAATGAGCAGGGTATTAAGCTGGAGCCTTTGTATCATGGTTATTACAATGACACTGTGACCGTTTGGGAATGCTTATTTAAGAAATCATAATAAATCGAGGTGTACAAATGTATAGCAACGATGACTTTGATACAATCGTTAATCTCCGAAAGGCTTGGTTTAATGCATATGCAGATACTAAAGAACGAAATAGAATATCTGACTTGATTGCTTGTATAGAATACAAAGATTATGATGAGGCACAAGTTGCAAAAATCAAAAGATACAAAATGCAGGCAATTGAATATGTAAAAATGAGGGTCATATTCCCTCACAAAAACATTAATCTAAAAGACTTTATAACAGAAGAAAAAATAGACTTATGCCATCAGAAAATTTTGTTTCTTCCAATAGATATTGCAAACTTTGGTCATACATTTGCTGACGCAATCAGGAAGTGCAATATAGAAGCCTATATGATTAGTTTTTGGGGTACACATAAGTTTAAATATGAGTCCGATTTAAGCAGATATTTGTTTTTCAATAATTATATCGAGACTTTAGAAATCATTGATTTTGTAGCGGAACTTATAGTAGAGTTTGATGTTTTTAATTTTTTCTTTTCCTATTCGTTGTTGCCTGATTTTGCGGATTTACCGATTTACAGAGAACTTGGAAAAAAAACAGTAATACATTACTTTGGCAGCGATATACGTTTGTACTCCGAAGCAGTAAAGGAAAATCATTATTTATCACTAGCCAAAGACACTTTTTATAAAAATCATACAGAAAATGAGAAAAAAATCCTTTCTAATTTAAAAAAATGCTCTTTTTATATAGACCAATGCATGGTAGGGGGAGCAGAGTTCAGGAGCATACTAACACGTTATTATAACAACTACTATGAGTACAAACAGCCCATTTCACTTGGAGAGTTTGAATGCTTTCACAAGACACAAAATGAAAAATTTTTGATTGTACACCCACCATCAAATCCCGCAATAAAAGGGACATCCATTATTTTAGAGGCAATTGATGAGTTGAAAAAGGAATATGATTTTGATTTTGTGTTTATACAAAACATGCCACGCAAAGAGGCATTAGCAATGTATAACAAGGCAGACTTGGTTATCGACCATATAATATACGGATGGTTTGGCATGGTAACTCTGGAGTCGATGGCACTGGGTACTCCTGTGATTATTCATATTGCAGATTGTTTTAAAGATTTTTTACATGAAGATAATCCCATAATAAATGCAAATCCATCAAATATTAAAGAAAAAATAGAGTGGGCTTTAAATAATAAAAATGAGCTGATAGAAATTGGAAAAAAGGGACGCAAGTATGTAGAAGAGCATCACGACTCAAACATAGTCACTCAATCTATTTTGGATGTATACGATAATATGAGCGTACACCCCCCAAAGCTCGACCCTGATACTACAAAAAGAAACAATCATGTGGATTTTGAAGGGATATACTACGGCCTATATGTGAAAAAAGAAAAAGGCAAATCAGTGGCCGATTACTTACAAAAGAACAGATACAATCGAGTAGCAATTTACGGCTTTGGCACTTGTGGGAGATTGTTGTATGATGAGTTGTCATCATCCGATATTGATGTAAAATATATCATAGACAGAAACATAACTCCGCACAAATCAAGCAGTGTAGAGTCAATGCTTGTCGCAAAAGAAGATATATCTATATGCAGTGATGTTGACCTTATTATATTAACCATCCCTTGTGATTTGGATGAAGTGGAGGGCTATATAAAAGATACCATAGGCATTAAAGTGTTAACGATATCCGAGTTGATATTATTGATATAGATTTTATAGGAGATGGCGTGATGCACAAGACTAATGAAAATGAAAGCAATTCAATGATTCATTTATGGAACATATTAAAAAAAGACGCAAGACTAAACGAACTTGTTTCGGAGATTGAAAACGCCATAGCGTGCTTCAAAGACGATGAACGCAATACGGACTTACGGAATAATGTTATTTTTCGTCAGTTTGCAGACAAGTTACTTACAGAAGAAGAGCGTGCTCATTACTACTCTTTGCCTGAAGGATGCCGAATGAGGGAAAACGCAAAAATACTGTATCTCGAAAATCTAAAATGCGGGGAATTTGTAAATATTAACGAAGGTGCTATTCTAGACGCAAGCGGAGGTCTTGAAATAGGAAGCCATACCAGCATTGGTAATGGGGTGTATGTGTGGACTCATACCACATATCAGGCTAATTTGGCAATGGCAAACCACATAAAAAGTCCTTTGAATACAAGGGCTCCTGTAAAAATAGGCAATGGTTGCTTCATTGCCGGCCCCTCTGTAATAAATCCGGGAGTTACGCTTGGTGACCGCACTGTTGTATTACCCATGAGTTACGTTTCAAAAAGCTTTAAAGGCAACTGCATTATTTCCGGAAATCCTGCCACAATACTATGGGAGATTGATTAAGATGAACCAAAATACTTTGTTTGAGCAGTTTAAAAAAAAGCTTTCAGAGGACTTTATTGCAGCAGGACTTATTGAGCAGATGGAGCTTATGCAAGAGAGATATGGGGAAGAATATTTACATCTTGCCACGAAAATTTTGTCTGTGTTGGAAAAACTGGGCTACAATGCATTCAACGTATGCCAAGCTTATCTTTATGACTACTTGAAACAAATGAGCAGATTCCTTAAAACAGGTACTTATGGAAATGCAGAATACGAAAAAATAAAAGAGACCATTTACAACAATGAAGATGTTATGATTAACACCTATATGCCCGGCCTTTTGCTTGCATATGCAAGTACATCAATTTTATATACAAAGTACCACCTTTTTAAAACACGATTTATTCCTCTAATAAATAATTGCCTTGCATATGGAGGGGTAGAAGTCGGATTTGGCGAAGGCTTCTACTTGTGGGAACTGAGCAACAATATCCCAAATGTTAAATTTTCCGGGTTTGATATAAGTGAACATGCTGTAAATTTTGCATTTAATCTACTTAGTTGTAATAACATACCGAAAAAAAATTACCAATTACAAACAGGAGATATCATGACAGGTTTACCTGTACCCGATAGTTTTTATAGTTTTGGGATTTTAGCAGAAGTAATTGAGCATGTTGAAAATCCACAAAATGCTATTAAGGAAATGCATCGAATAATCAAGGATGGCGGTTATTTATTCATTACTACAGTGATGGACAGCAATCATATGGATCACATAACGAACTTTGAAACACCCGAAGCTATTGATAGAATGCTTGAGGCTGCCGGCTTTTCAGTTATTGATAAATCAATATACCGCATACAAGATGACTTTCCTAAAACAAAGGACATATCTGTTGGGTTGGCATATGTATGTAGGTGTTAAAAATTTTATGATTCACTTTTAAGGGATGTTTGCAAATGAAAATACATCATATCGGGTATCTCGTTGATAGCATTGAATCAGCGTGGCCGGAATTTGAATTACTGGGATTTTCTAAAATTAGCGAAACTACAGAAGATGTTACTCGCAAAATTTATATTCTTTTTATTAAAAATGACAACTATGTAGTGGAACTCATCCAACCCGTCAGTGAACAGTCCCCTGTATTTAAACTAACGAGGAGATACAAAAATACTCCGTATCATATTTGTTATCAAGTTGAAAACTTGCAGTATGAAATAGAAAACCTGTTGAATAATGATGCAAGATATGCCATTTTACAGCCTCCGCAGAGTGCGCCTGCACTTGGCAATGGCAAGGTAGCTTTTTTGGTAAGCCCTAAAATTGGGCTTATAGAATTATATGAGGAGCAGGTGAATGCAGAACACATTTGTCCAACTTGCAAAAAATTGTAAAAAAGACATGTCGTCCTTTCCTGTTTACAAAATCGCTATGCTTGGTGATTGCTCGATGGAGCATTTGGCAACAGCTATTAAAGGACATGCATACGACTTTAATCTTGCGCTAGAGATACTTGATACAGGGTATAACAACATCCTTCCATGCATAATGCAAGCCGATTCTAACATGTACAAATTTTCACCTAATGCAGTACTAATTTATATGTGTGTTGAACAACTGTACATTGTTTGGTGTGCTACACCAGAAAATGAACGCATAACATTTGCAGTGTCAAATTTTAATAACATACAAACTATTTGGGCTCATATTTCGTCGCAATGTGTTGCCAATATTATACAATTTACATTTGCCGAGTACGATGATGCCGTTTTTGGAAACCGAGGTTGTGTTCAGCCGGAGGCTTTTGTTTATCAATTAAGAAAATTAAACATGTTATTGATAGAGGGAGGTCCGTCATATAAAAACGTTTTTTTAGTCGACCTTTTCGGGATTCAATCTCGGATTGGCCGTGATGCTATGCATGACTCTAAACTATATTTGGCTTCAAAAATTCCAATTGCCATTTCGGCTTTGCCAATAATAGCGTCAAGTGTTGTTAGTATATTGCTTGCACTAAATGGTAGAGTGAATAAGTGTATCGTGCTGGACTTAGATAATACCATTTGGGGTGGTGTTATCGGCGATGATGGGCTTTCAGGGATAGAAATTGGAGAACTAGGTATTGGCCAAGCGTTTTCATCTCTACAGTTATGGCTTAAAGAACTTAAAAATCGCGGTGTTCTTCTTGCCGTATGCAGTAAAAACAATGAGGATATTGCAAAAAAGGCGTTCGAAAAGCACAATGATATGATTTTGGCACTCGATGATTTTGCTGTATTTACAGCAAACTGGGAGGACAAGGTAACAAATATAAAGCGCATACAGCAAACGCTTAATATAGGGATGGATAGTATCGTGTTTATAGATGATTCTCCATTTGAAAGAAGTCTTGTTCGCTCTTTCTTGCCTGATATCATAGTTCCCGAGTTGCCAGATGACCCTGCGGAGTACCTTAATTATCTAAAAAAATTAAATCTGTTTGAAACCATATCATTTTCGAATGAGGACAAGAAACGCACAGAACAGTATCGAGCAGAAGCAGGACGCGAACTATTACGCATTGAATACACTGACTATGATGAATACTTAAAAGAACTTAAAATGACATCCTGTGCATTGCCTTTTGATGAATATCATGTGCCGAGAATTGCACAACTTACACAAAGGTCTAACCAGTTTAATTTGCGTACAGTGCGTTACACAGAATCGGATATTGATATAATAAAAAATGACACTGAATTAATCACATTTTACTTTATGCTTAAAGATAAATTGATGGATTATGGGCTGGTTAGTGTGGTAATATTAAAAAATCATGGTGACGGAATACTGTTCATAGATACTTGGTTAATGAGTTGCCGTGTATTAAAACGAGGCATGGAAGAATTTGTTATCAATAAAGTATTTGAAACAGCAAAACATCACAAATATAAAAAAGTGGTTGGTGAATACATTGAGACACAAAAAAACACCATGGTAAAAAACATATACGAGGATTTAGGATTTATTCGAAAAAAGAACAATTTTTTTACAGCTAATGTAGCTGAGTACAAGTACAATAAAACTTTTATAAAGGAGTACCAAAATGAAGAAGAATGAAGTTATAGATAAGTTGACTGTTGTTTTTCGTGACGTTTTTGATGACAACACTATGATGCTTACAGAAACGATGCTTTTCAAGGACATAGAAGGCTGGGACAGCTTGATGCATTTTACCCTCATCAGCGAAATTGAAAATGCATTTAATTGTAAATTTAAAATGAGCGATTTATTGAGAATAAAATGTGTAGGCGATATTATCAGTTCGATTTGCGGTGAAAGGAATGGTGGCTAAATGATGAAAAATAAAACAGTGTTTATAACAGGTGGAGCCGGTTTTTTGGGGGTACAACTCATAAATCGACTGATAGAAAATAATAAAATCGTTATCTATGACAATCTAACACGGGATTCCGTAAAATACACAAATATTTTGAAGCACAAAAATGTTACATTTATACAAGGCGATGTTCTCGACTTCGATAATATAAAAAAAAGTGTAGATGAACATAGTCCACAAGTTATTATCCACTTAGCAGCGGTTGTTGGGATTGATAATGTAATCGTAAACCCCATTCATACGATAGAGGTGGATTTTATCGGCACCTATAACCTACTAAAAGCATTAGAGTCTAATATATCAAGGGTAGAAAAATTTTTATATCTTTCAACCAGTGAAGTTTTTGGAGCTTTTGCATACAATGTAGACGAAATGCATACCACAAATCTTTCTCCCGTAGGTGAAGCACGGTGGACATATCAAATGAGCAAACTTGCAGGTGAACATCTTTTGAATGGCTATTATAAGGTGCATGGATTGCCTATTGTCCTTATACGTCCGTTTAATGTCTTTGGTGCAGGGCAAACAGGCTCTACTGCTGTAGGTACGTTCATTAAACAAGCATTAAAAAATGAAACGATAACAATATTTGGGACAGGCAACCAAATACGCTCTTGGTGCTATGTAGATGACTTTATGGATGGTGTAATGGCTTGTTTAGAAAAAGATGTAGCGGTCGGTGGTGTATTTAATATAGGCAACCCTGACAATACTTTGACAATCAAGTTTTTGGCGCAGATGATAGTCGGGTGGCTCGGTTCATCTTCTAAAATACAACATATACCTCAAACAGCTGCTGATGTCGAGCTTAGGATACCGTCTATAGAGAAGGCAGAAACACTACTCGGCTATAGCCCGACAATCTCGCTACACGAGGGTGTTTTGAAAATGGCAGATTGGTTTAAAAGCGTAAACATTAATGGTTAGGACTGTGCCGACATGAGACAAGTACCTGTATTTGCTCCGCATTTTGATATGTTAGAAAACGAGTTGATTGCAAAATGTTTGCAATCCGGCTGGGTAGCACAAGGACCCATGGTAGCCGAGTTTGAAAAGATGGTAGCCGACTATGAGGGTGTCAAACATGGGGTCGCAGTCACATCTTGCACAACTGCGATTCATCTGGCTTTGGTGGCAATGGGTCTGGAGAGCAAGCACGATGTTTTAATTCCTTCTTTTACTTTTATTGCTACAGCAAATGCTGTCGAGTACACAGGTGCCACAGCAGTTTTAGTAGATGTAAGGACAGACACCTATTGTATTGATACCGTTTTTTTAGAAAAATACATTGATGAGCGATATGTAAAAAACGCTAATGTTTGGGTTAATCGCAAAACAGGCAAAGAGCTATGGGGAGTAATACCCGTAGGACTTTTTGGCATTTGCGCAGATATTCACGAAGTGAACAGGATAGCAAAACAATATAACATACATGTATTGGAGGATAATGCGTGCGCTCTAGGGGCTAATATAGACGGAGTACACGAAGGTGGTTTTGGAAACCCTACATGTCTTAGCTTTCATGCCAGAAAATCCATTACCACAGGCGAGGGTGGTATGGTATTGACAAATGATACTGACTTGGCCAATACAATACGCAAACTACGTACTCATGGTGCTTCTGTTTCTGCGACAGAAAGACATGCCGGACGTGGTTTTTTAATGCCCAACTTTGATGAGCTTGGTTATAATTACCGCATGACAGATGTGCAAGGTGCCATGGGGGTCGCACAAATGCGTAAGTATAATACGATACTGGAAAAAAAGCGGGCTGTAGCAAAAAGATATGATGACATGCTAACGGCTGTACCTTTTTTGCAAATACCTACAACGCCGAGCAGACAATCTCATACCTACCAATCATACGTATGTATGGTTGATTATGTGGCTATGGGATGCAAGACGATAGAAGAGGGCAATTTGCTTCGCAATAAGCTGATGGCGTTTTTAGAAGATAATGGAGTAAGTACAAGGCAAGGAACACATGCTGTACACATGCTGGGTTACTACCGTAACAGATATGGTTATAAACCTAACGAGCTCCCGGGGGCTTATGCATGTGATAAGTTGAGCATTGCCATTCCTCTGTATGCTGACCTATCTACTTCTGACCAGGATTATGTCATAGAAACACTTAAATCCGGTATTTGACTATGGATTTTAGCAAAAAAATATTTCTTACATTTGATGTAGATTGGGCAATTGATAGTGTAATGACTTTTACCTATGATATATTAGGAAAGCAAAAGGTAAAGGCGACGTTTTTTACTACACATGATTCTCTGTTTTTTGATACGTTGCGCAATGATAAAAATATCGAAATCGGATTGCACCCAAACTTTAACCCCCTACTCGATGGCTCCACAAGTGGAAAAGGCTTCGGGCAGATAATTGATGATTTGTTAAAAATAGCACCTAGTGCTGTGTCCTACAGGTCTCATTGTTTGGTACAGGGGTCTACTATATCTAAGTATGTTTCAAAACATTTAAAATATGACGCTAATTGCTTTATACCACATACGGCAAATATGACATTGCGTCCATTTACAAATCACTGCGGCATGTTAGTTGTTCCATATTTTTTTGAAGATAATGCGGCATTTTCCGGAGAAGGATTCAAGCCTGTGTCAGAATATATGACAGACAAGGATTCGTTAAAAATCTTTAGTTTTCACCCCATACATGTTTTCCTTAACACCGAAAACATACAAAGATACGAACATGCAAAACCGCATTATAAAGACCTTGCGTCCTTACAGGCGCATGTAAACAAAATAGGATATGGAACAATGAATTTTTTAGAGGATATTATTGAGTTTGGCAAAAACAAAGGGTTTGAGTTTTTAAACATACGTGATATAAGGTTGGGATGACGCAGGTGGAAAATTATTATGTACACGAAAGCAGCTATATAGACGAAAATGTATCCATAGGCGAAGGCACAAAAATATGGCATTTTTGTCATATTTCCAGCGGGGCTATTATAGGTAAAGGTTGCACCATCGGGCAAAATGTATATATAGGTGCGGACGTACAAATAGGTAATGGCTGTAAGATACAAAACAATGTATCTGTATACACCGGGGTTGTGTTGGAGGATTATGTTTTTTGCGGACCGTCTTGCGTTTTTACAAATGACATTACACCCAGAAGCAAATTTCCTAAAGGTAAAGAGGCTTTTCTTATAACATTGGTCAAAGAAGGAGCGACGATAGGAGCAAATGCCACAATCGTCTGTGGAAATACTATAGGCAAAAGTGCAATGATTGCCGCCGGATGTGTTGTTACTCGTGATGTTGATGACTACGCGCTTATGATAGGTACGCCGGCAAGACAACATGGATGGGTGTGCGAATGCGGATTGCCTCTTTCTACAAAAGGGCTTGTATGTACGTCTTGCAATCATAGACTTTAGTTTCAAATAATATTAGGATGGGGCGTTAAACATGGTAGCCGATTTATTAAGAAAAATAGATGCACACGAAATCCGCGTCGGTGTCGTTGGGCTTGGCTATGTTGGACTACCGCTGGCTGTAGAAAAAGCAAAAGCAGGGTTTACAACAATTGGATTTGATATACAAGCAAAAAAAGTTGACATGGTAAACCGTGGCGAAAACTACATCGGGGATGTGGTCGATAAGGAGCTTTCTGATATTGTAAAAAAGAAAATGCTTTCGGCGACTTCGGATTTTTCTTTTATAAAGGACATGGATTTTGTTGCAATATGCGTACCTACACCTTTGGACAAGTATCAACAACCCGATGTGCGATATATAAAGTCTAGCGTTACAGAAATTTCAAAATATATAAAAAAAGGTGTCATGATTGTGCTGGAGTCAACTACATATCCCGGCACCACCGAGGAGCTTATTAAGCCATTGTTAGAAGAAGGTAGTGGCTTGGTTTGTGGTGAGGATTTTTTTCTTGGGTTTTCACCGGAGCGCGTAGACCCCGGCAACCTTGTATATAAGATACAAAACACTCCCAAAGTCGTGGGGGCGATAGGTGCAGATGCCCTAAAAGTTATTTCTCATATGTATCGCGCAGTGCTGGGGAGTGATGTTTTTGAAGCAAGCAGTCCTGCGGTTGCAGAAATGGAAAAAATACTTGAAAACACATATCGTAATGTAAACATAGCCTTGGCAAACGAAATGGCTATGCTTTGTGACAAGATGGGTATTAATGTTTGGGAAGTAATAGATGCCGCTAAAACCAAGCCTTATGGTTTCCAAGCATTTTATCCCGGGTGTGGACCGGGAGGACATTGCATCCCCCTTGACCCATTTTATTTAAGCTGGAAAGCGCGAGAATATGGCTTCCATACATCCTTAATAGAAACATCCGCCATGATAAATGACCGTATGCCGGAGTATGTAGTTGAGAGAGCGGCACGGATACTTAATCGCACGAAAAAACCCTTAAACGGCTCAAGGGTTTTGGTGCTTGGTGCGGCTTATAAACAGGATATAGACGATTATCGCGAGAGTCGCGCATTAGATGTGATTAAACTCTTAGAAGAGTCAGGTGCTGATGTAAACTACCATGACCCCTATGTAAAAACATACACATATAAAGGCGTAACCAAAAAGAGCGTAGCTTGTAATGCAACAGGATATGATTTAGTTATTATTGCAACATCCCACACTAATGTTGATTATAATGCGATTTCTATTACAAAAGTACCCATTTTAGATACTAAAAACGCAATGAAGGACATAAACGATAGGGATAATATCGAACTTTTGTAAGAGGAGTGGTCGGTTTGACATATGCTTTAATCGGGTGCGGAAGGATTGCGCGCCACCACATAGATGCCGTTTTAGCAAACAATCTTAACATAATCGCGTTATGTGATGTAGATACAAAAAATGCACATACATTGGCTGAGATGAGTAACATTAATCCCTCTTTTTTCACAGACTATATGGATATGCTAAACTCCTGCAAGCCGGATTTAGTAGCCATAGCAACGCCTAGTGGCAATCATACAAAAATTGCCTTAGACTGCATAGCCATGGGCGCGAATGTGCTTATAGAAAAGCCCGTTTCACTCTCTATCGAAGATGCAGATGAAATCATAAAAGCGGCAAAAGAAAAAGGGGTTGTGGTGGGGGCTTGCCACCAAAACCGCTTTAATCGCTCTGTACAAAAATTAAAAGAAGCAGTGGATACAGGGCGTTTTGGACAAATCTTTCATATTACGGCAAACATCCGTTGGAACAGAAATAAAAACTACTATGACCAAGCAAAATGGAGAGGCACATGGGCGCAAGACGGCGGTTGCCTTATGAATCAATGTATACACAATATCGACTTGTTGCGCTGGATAATGGGAAGTGAAGCTATAGAGGTTTTTTCATATACAAAAAATTTTTGCCATCCCTACATTGAAGCAGAAGATTTTGGTGTTGGGGTTGTTAAATTTGCAAATGGGGGCATTGGCATAATCGAAGGCACTGTAAATGTTTTCCCTAAAAATCTTGAAGAAACACTATATGTCTTTGGCGAACGTGGCACTGTCAAGCTGGGTGGAGCTTCTGTAAACCGTATCGACGAGTGGATTTTTGAGGATGGGCTTGATTGCTTAGACGATGTCAGGAGAGAATTTTCTGAGACTCCGCCAGATGTATATGGATTTGGTCATACCCCACTCTACAGGGATTTAATTAATGCAATCAAATACAAATCAGAGCCAAGTGTAACAGCCCTGGAAGGCAAAAAAAGCATGGAGCTGATACTTGCTATGTACGAGTCTTCTTTTGAAGGCAAACCCATACAACTTCCACTAAAAAACGTTTCTACTTTAAACTATATAGGAGGGCATCATGCAGTTTAGGGACTTAAATCTGCAATATAATGCATTAAAAAAAGAATTAGATACTGCTATTAATAAGGTACTTGGTAGCGGAGCTTTTATATTAGGCTCGCAAGTAAGGGAGCTGGAAGAAAAACTTGCCGATTATATCGGAGTTAAACATTGTATCACTTGTGCAAATGGTACCGACGCACTGTCCCTTGTACTCATGGCATGGGGGATTGGCAAGGGCGATGCAGTGTTTGTACCTAACTTTACCTATGTGGCTACTGCATCAGCAGTATCTGTACTCGGTGCTACTCCTGTTTTCGTTGACATTGACAAAGAGACATATAATATGTCCACGTCTGCACTGGAATCTTCGATAGAAAAAATAGTTTGCGAAGGTACGCTTTCTCCTAAGGTTATTATCCCCGTAGATTTATTTGGATTGCCCGCGGATTATGATGAGATAAAAATAATAGCCGAAAAGCATGGCCTTTTTATATTAGAGGACGGAGCCCAAGGCTTTGGGGGGGAATACAAAGGAAAAAAAGCTTGCTCCTTCGGCAATGCGGCGACGACATCTTTTTTTCCTGCAAAACCTCTTGGCTGTTATGGTGACGGTGGAGCGATATTCACAAACGACGATGAATTATGTACTACACTTAAAATGCTAAGGGTAAATGGCGCGTCTCCAGAAAACAAATATGATAATAAAATAGTCGGCATAAACTCTCGCCTGGATACTATCCAAGCAGCAATACTTCTCGTTAAACTCGATGCATTTATAAAATACGAGCTAGACACAGTCAATCACATTGCCACTCGCTACACAACTAATCTTTCAAACAAAGTAGTGACACCTTTTATACCTGATGGTTATTTTTCTTCTTGGGCGCAATATACTATACGTCTCCCTGACAAAAACATACGCGATATAGTGAAAGCAAGATTGCACAAAAAAAATATCCCTACTATGGTTTATTACCCAAAACCTCTACACAAACAGGAAGCATTTGCAGGCTCTGCACAATCCGCTTTTCCAAATTCGATTGCCGCAACAGAGCAGGTTTTGTCTCTTCCTATGCATCCTTATTTAAAAGAAGATGATATAGACCTAATTTGCGAGTTGCTCCATCTCTTCCTTGACCTGTGACACAAGAAGCCAAATTATATCTTTCATGTTAGGGTTTATTGTAAGAGCGGTACTCAGATTGCGCATATAGTTGAGGGTATCGCCGAGGTCTTTTAGCTGATAAGCTGTGCCGACACAAAAGACAAAGGCATCGTTTTCGGATAGGTTGGTTACATTTTGGGCGGAGTAGATTTCGGGTTTGTACACCATGCTCAGATATAGATGGTTGAGTCGCATTGTCATCTCAAAAAATGCGATTTTTTCATTTTCTGACAAGGTGTTTTTTGTTTTTTCAAAGGCTATGCTCGAAAGCCCTGACAAGAGCCTGTTAATTTTGATGGAGTAAGCATCCCATCTACCCATTTCTATAAATCTTTGGAGTATCCCATGGCTATCTGTGTTAGAGCTAATAATCCGCGACATTAACCTTGTAGACTTTGTAATCAGCATGTTTTCTGCAAAGTTTGAAAAGTTTGTAAGCCATTTCATAGCAAATAAAATCACGTCGCCATAGTGATGAGTAAAAGACTTGTCCGACTTTAAAAAGTAATCAAGGCATTCCAAATATTTAAACATGCCTCCGTCATTTATAGTGGTTGCATCTGCGTTACGCAACAAATGCAATCGCAAATAGTCGTCATTTTTGTTGAGCGATTTTGTATCTGACAAAGTTTTGGCTATTTCCTTTTTATCTTCAAAATTATCACAGTAGTTTTCTATTATTGTTTGGATGTTGTGATAGTGGTCAGACTCTGCGCCACATTTTTGTGCATATGAGTAAAGGGCAGGTACGTCATGCCAGCTACCGCGCTCCTTGCAAACCTTCATATATAAGTCGAAAACATTTATGTCACCGCACTCTTGGGCATATTTGAGTGCCGTATCAAAGTCTCCGCCCAGTGTAGCAGAATATACCAATGTCTCCGCGTGGACAGAGAAGTCCTCTAAATGAGTCCATGGTATAGAGCAAAAACTGGACAGCTCTTCTTTTAACTTGCCTTGTTGGTTTAGTTTAAAGTATTTTATTGCTTCTTTTGCAACGGATGATGCATTTGCATAGTCGCTCTTCATCATAAGAGAGTTTGCATAATAATAATGAATGTGTACGAGGGTGATGGAGTTATACTCTATCTTTTTTAAATATTTTTTTGCAAAATTTATTACACTCGAATAGTCTTTTAAGGCGTAATAGCCTTGCATAAGCATAAAGTTAAACACATGATAGGCTATAGAGCCTTTGTCCTTATCACCAAGCACCTTTAACCCTTCCAGAGAGTATTCTATGGATTTAATGGTATCGGAGCCTTGATAGTTTTGCGCAAGTAGTATGATTGTCCTTGCATTTGTAGGGTCTTGTTCTAACTCCTCCAGCAACAATGCGGCATAGCTCTCTTGCTTTTGCCGTTTCTTTTTTTCCCCTTCTTCGCCTACAAAATAATAGCCATAGTGGTCTGCAATACTCTGCAAGGCTTTTTGCGGGGATTTGGCTTCAATTGATTCATGCACCGCACCTACAAAATGCGTGTCTTTTTCCATCTCAAATAAGCGAACAGGGGCAAAAAGACCAAATGTTGTATCGTCAAAAATATTGCGCCAACGATAGCTGGCACTCTTATATTTTTTATACTCTCCACTGTTAAAAAATGAAATAAGGTCGGACACATCAGTAAACATTTCGTCAGCATCCACATACATAAACCATTTACCCTTAGCTTTTTTTACGGTATGGTTGCGCGCCCAAGAAAAATCATTGCGCCACTCAATGGTATGCACATTGTCTGTAAATTCTTTTGCGATTTCTACCGTTGTGTCTGTAGAGCCTGTATCATAAATAATCAGCTCACTATGCACAGCGTCTAAAATGGGCTTTATGCCGGCAAGGCAGTCACGCAGATGGTTTTCTTCATTTTTTACAATCATACCTATAGAAAGTAACACTTTATCTGCCCCTTTTACTATGCTTGCTTTTCAAGTTCTTCCTTTGCTTTCTCTACTAAAAGCCACACCATATCCTTCATATCCGGGTTGATGGTGAGTGCAGAACGCAGGTTGCGCATATAGCTCAACATGTCTCCGAGGTCTTTTTGCTGATATGCTGTGCCTACACAAAAAACGAAGGCATCATTTTCTGACAGAGACATTACATTTTGTGCAGAATATGCCTCGGCTCTGTACACCATACCAAGGTATCTGTGATTTAGACGTATCATCATCTCGAAAAGTCTGATTTTTTCGTCATCCGACAATGTATTTTTTTCTTTTTCGAAGGCAATGACAGCGAGGTTTGACATAAGCCTGTTAAGCTTAACAGACAAATTATCCCATTGACCCATATCAATAAATTTTTGTAATACGACATGGCTGTTTTCGTTTGTAAAAATCAGAGCACGGACTAATCCCGTCGAATCCGTAATCTTCATGTTTTTTGCAAATTTAGAAAAATCTCTGGTCAGCTTCATGGCATAGAAGATTGCATCGCCATAATGATGAGAAAAGGACTTGTCCGACCTTAGGAAATAATCAAGGCTTGTCGTGACCCCATCTGCCGCACGCAACAAATGCAAATGCATGTAGTCGTCGTCTGCGTTTTGAAGTGACTTAGCTTCTGCCATGGCCTGTGATATATGTTTTTTAATCTCGTGGTCATTATTCATGCTCTCTATGGCGGTGATGATATTGTGATAGTTGTCAGAGCCATAGCCCGATTTAACCGCATATGAATACAGGGCCGGTATGTCGCTCCAACACTCACGCTCTATGCAGTCCTGCATATACAGTGAAAAGACATCAACTGTATCATCCTCACACTGAGGCAGATATTCCAGTGCGGTATCAAAGTCACAAGCCAGAGTGGCCGCCAGCACCAGGGTTTTTGTATGTTTTGTGCGTTTGTTCAAAATATCGCTCGGCATTACATGATAACTGGCGATTTCGGTATCAAGCTTGCCCTGTTGGTTTAAGTCAAAATACTTTATTGTTTCTTTTGATATTTTTACTGCATCTTTGTGTTTCCCAAGCGTTGTGCAAGCGTTAGCATAGTGATGGTATATGATAACCAGAGCTTGGTGCATGTATTGTACATCTTTTAAATATTTTTTTGACGCAGTTATCGTTTCCTTGTACATTTTATTTGAATAATAATTTCTGATTAGCATGGTATTAAAAACATGATAAAATATGTTTTCCTGATTGTCACCCAAAATTTTGATGCCCTTTTTAATAAACTCGCGGGATTTAACAGGGTCGCGATTGCCGTAGTCCTGGGCGATGAGTCCGATTGTACGCGGGTTTTTTGGGTCATCCTTGTGCATATCGAGCAAGAGTTTCATATTACGCTCGAATTTTTCTCTTGATTTTTTGCCACCTTCTAAGCCGGAATAATCGTAACCATGGTGGTCGGCTATACTCTCCAAGTGCTTCATCGGGAGTTTGTTATTTATTACTTCATGGATTTTGCCTTCAAAGCGAATGCCTTTTTCCATCTCATATAGGCGGAGGGGACGAAAATCAGCAGTCCTGCCATTGCCGATTATATTACGCCAACGATAGCTCGCACATTTATAATTTTTATATTCACCTGTATTAAAAAAGGAAATCAGGTCGGTAACGTCAGTAAACACCTCATCTGCGTCTACATACATAAACCACTCACCCTTGGACTTTTCCAATGTGTGGTTACGCGCCCACGAAAAATCATCACGCCATTCTATAGAATGCACATGCTCGGTAAACTCTTTTGCGATTTGTACAGTCGCATCTGTAGAGCCTGTATCACAAATAATCAGCTCACTATGTACTGCATCCATAATGGGTTTTATGCTTTTTAGGCACGCACGCAGGTACTTCTCCTCGTTTTTGACTATCATACCAATAGAAAGTAGCATGGTATCCCCCCTGCGGATTAATCGAAAATCATTCTAACACAAAAAACCACCCATGTGAAGCTATTTGGGGTGGTTTCCTGTGGCAAGTCCTGCCATGACTGCATCCATATCCGCGATAGATATTAAATTTGTTGAAACATATGACAGTATAAGAGGGTTAAGTTTTCCGCTTTCTTTTAAGTTGATGTATTCCTTGGTTTTATTGCCTGCGGCTATGGCCTCGTCATTCCTTTTTAGATAGATGAGGGACATCGTTTCGATACATTTTATATCAGGGGCATTTGCATAGACTATGGAGGTGGTGTCAAAATACTCCTTGGATAACCTTGCCACTGTTTCATAGTCCTTCATAAAATAATATTCATAAATAAGGCGATGCATACATGCATGATAATATGGGTCATTTGTTTTTTTGTCATAGAGGTCTGCACCCAGCTTATAATACTTTATGGCATCATCATTTCTGCCCAAACCCGTATACTCTTGACCCAAGTGAATAATCAGCCTTGCGTCATGCGGGCTATTCTTATACATCTCCAACATACTCGTAAGATTACGTTCGGATTTTGCAAGCTTTGCTTCTTCCGATTCGAAATAATATCCATAGTGGAGAAGCGAGCTTTTTAATGATTTTGTATGGGTAAACTGCTTGCTCACATACTCTGCACCGGTTAAGTTTTCATGGATTTTGCCGGTCCAGCGCAAATCCTTTGACCGCTTAAAGAGCTTTCTTGTATTGATGATTTGATACTCGTTTGTGTTTTTAGTAGCCACATTTTTTTGTATTATTGTTGCACACACAAAATTTTTATATTCCCCTGATTGAAAAAATTTAATTATGTCACTTACATCCTCGTATATTTCGTCAGCGTCCACATACATATACCATTTGCCTCTTGCTCTTTCCAAGGTTTTGTTGCGGGCATGTGCAAAATCGTTTTCCCACTTTGTTTCCAACACCTTGGACGTAAATTCTTTTGCAATAGAAACAGTACTGTCAGTACTGCCTGTGTCATTGATTATAAGCTCTGCGTCTATGCTGTCGAGTATAGGTTTGATTGCCTCCAGGCAGTCGCGCAGACGCTTTTCTTCGTTTTTTACAATCATGCTGATGGTAAGTAACATGTAACCCACATCCTATGTTTTAATTTAATTTTAAGAAAACATGGCATATACTTTTTCTGCCAACTGCAAGGCTTCCATGGATTGTGCCTCTGTCAATTCAAAATAAGATACAGTCGTCTTGGCTTGTGTAATGTCATCAACATATAATCGCTTGCCTTGCCGTGTTTTTCTATATATGATTTCAAGCATTTTTCTACCGCTTGCTCGCTAAACCTTCCACTTGCACAGTAATCGTCTACATCATGCATATGTTTTGCACGCATTAAATCCTTTTGCGCAATATAAAGATAGCTACCTATCTCCGCCATAACAACACCCACTTTTCGCCATTATATTATCCGACGCATAAAAAAACAACCCCGGATTTCTCCGAGGTTGTTCTCTTTTATACAACTTGGTTTGGCTAATATTAGCGAAGAAGTTGTAGAAGGTTTTGAGGCATTTGGTTTGCTTGAGAAAGCATAGATACAGAAGCTTGTTGAAGAACGTTTGACATTGTAAATCTCATCATTTCGCGAGCAACGTCTGCGTTTCTTACGCGGCTTTCTGAATCTTGCAGGTTTTCACTAGAGATATCCAAGCTTCTCATGGTGAAGTCCATACGGTTTTGTACAGCACCGAGGTTAGCACGTACACGGCTGATGTCGTCGATAGAAGCGTCTACCGCACCGATGAAGCCTGTGATACGAACACCGCTACCGATACCGCTACCGCTTGCAGCTGCTGCCATTGCGGGAGCAAGAGAAGATACTGTCCAACCTGCACCTGCCACTGCGCGAGATACTGTCTCGAAGTCGAAGTTAATACCTTGAGAAGAGTTTGCGCCTACTTGGAAGAATGCAATGTTGTCACCGCTGGAATCAGAGTTTACAAATTGACGTACTTGTGTTTGTACAGAGTTGAATGCTTCGCGGATGATGTTACCACCAATGTTGGTTTGGAGTGAGTTGATAGCTGTGTTGATTTCGCCAAGGCGAGAATTCAATGCAGCAAGAACTTGAGCTTGAGACTCACTTCCGGCAGCCCATGTAGCTTCTGTGAAGTCAAGACCACTTAACCATGTCTCAATGTCAGAAGCTTCCAATCCTTCAAGACCGCCTACTTGTGGCAAGCAACCATGGTTAGCCATAACCTCGTCAATGTCTCTGTTAGCGCGTGCGAGGATGGTAACAATCGCACCTCTTGCAGCTGTGCTTGTAGCATCGAGAGCAGATACAGCGTCAATCGCAGCGAGTGTTGTTTCGCGCATTTCGTTGAGTGTAGCAGCTGTGATTTCAACAATACGACCGGAAATAACCATGTCACCTGTAGCTTCAACTACAGATTCAGGGTCAATCGCGGGACCCATAGCAAGTACGCGGTTTGTGTTAAACTCTACGCGGTTTTGCATGGAGAGGATTTCTGTGCCGAGCTGGCTGATTTCTTGCATAATCAGACCACGTTGGTCTTGTGTGTTTGTGTCGTTAGAAGCTTGAACCATAAGCTCGCGTACACGTTGAAGCATGTTACCGATTTCTTCAAGACCGCCCTCTGTTGTAAGAAGCATAGATTGACCGTCTTGTGCGTTGCGGCTTGCTTGGTCAAGGCCGCGGATTTGGGCGCGCATGTTTTCAGAGATTGCAAGCCCTGCAGCGTCGTCTGCTGCACTGTTGATGCGGAAACCGCTAGAAAGACGGTTTGTCGCTCTTTGTTGGTCCATACCAACGTTTTTCATGTTTCTGTGCGCGTTGAGCGCGAAGATGTTTGTTCTTACCACCATGTTTGACATAATTTTACCTCCTTGGTTTATGGCAATGTCGCGCCATGTTATTTCCCCACTTCCTGTGGGTCAGTCATTAAGACCGGGAGATGTGTATGGCTACACGCCTTCCGCTACTAACGACTCTCTTGTCTTGATAAGTATATCGGCATAGAAATTATTTACTTAATAGTTTTTTTTAAATAATCAAAAATCATCTTCTTGTTCAACCAGCTGTTCAACATACGCAATATCTTCTTTGCTCATGCCTGCTTTTGCACGGCTGATTAGGCGGCTTAGACCTTTAAAACTCACACCTTCATTAGCCTTTTTGAACATAAGCAAGTCAAAAAGTCTTTCTTTTTGGATGACTTGTATCTCCAACAGGTTTGGCATTTAGACCACCTCGTGAGTAACATTATAGCATCATGTAAATATAATGCAATATGGAATATTTTTCCCTTTGCGGAATACTTTCCGCATCTTGTGACTATATTTAGAGGTAGGGAGTGATTTTTATGACTGCAATTTTGACTATGAAAAAGGAAAAGAGGCTCCGCAAGCGGCTTACTAAGGAGGATATTGAAATAGTAGCGGCTTTGGAAGCATTGCAAAATGACATGGAATTTTTAAATAATTGTTTTGACCATGCTACCGACCCTGTTTTGGTGGACAGCCTTGTGTATGAGATAAAGGCGGCTAATTTGAAATATCAATACTACTTAAATATGTGCAAAGAAAAAGGTATAGTCCATGGGAATATACCTCGGAGGTAGTGATATGGTTTGGATTTTTGTTGCGTTGGGCTTTTTTGCTTTTTTGTTTTATACACGCCAGTTTAGGTGGCTTGGCAGGGTCGTAAAAAACTCTGCGCTGGGCGTGGCAGGGATTTTGGCTTTTAATTTTTTGCTTAGTGGTTACGGGATTGCTGTAGGGATAAATGTGGTTACGGTGTTGGTGGTGGGATTGTTGGGTGTGCCGGGGATTTTGATGCTGTATGCTACACGGCTGATATTGTAGCCCTGCTCCCGGGTTTTGTTATGGGGAGACCCTGTTTACATAGAGGGCATTCTTCGGGGGCGTAGGATACTATTTCTTTTGTGAGGGCGGATACTATTTTTGTGCCAAAATCTGCTTTGCCGCCGCTACGGTTTAGGATTAGCCCAACGCCTACGATTTCCGCGCCTTTTTCTTTTGCGATTTTAAGGATTTCTACTACTGTGCCGCCTGTGGTTACGACATCTTCTGCTACTACCACACGCGCACCCTGTGGGATTTCGAAGCCACGACGCAGGGTCATCACACCCTCTTCTCGCTCTGCAAAAATGCTTTTCGCGCCCAATGCACGAGAAAGCTCGTAGCCCCACACTATTCCGCCTATGGCGGGCGCAAGCACTATGTCTACCTTTTCTCCTGCAAAACCCTCGGCTACGATTTTGGCCAGCTCCTCTGTGTACTCGGGAAATTGCAAGACGCGAGCGCATTGCATATACTGCTCGCCATGGCGACCCGATGTGTATAAAAAGTGTCCGCTCAGCAACGCATCTGCCTTTGTCAAAACCTCTTCTGCTCTGGTCATACGATAATCCCCTTTATCTCATCAAGATTTTTTATGTTTTCTCTTTGCATATAGTCGATAATACCGTCAAGCATCTCTGTGGTGGCTTTTGGGTTTGTAAAATTTGCGGTGCCTACGGATACCGCTGTCGCACCCGCCATTATAAATTCTATTGCATCCTCCCATGTGGACGCACCTCCCGTACCAATTATGGGGAGTGATGTAACCTTTGACACTTGGTAGACCATGCGGACGGCGACGGGCTTTATTGCAGGGCCCGAAAGACCGCCTATTTTGTTGCCCAATACGGGCTTTTTTTTGTGTATGTCTATTTTCATGCCGAGGAGGGTGTTGATGAGGCATAGCGCGTCTGCGCCGCCCGCTTCTGCGGCTTTGGCTATGGCGGTGATGTCTGTTACATTTGGGCTTAGTTTGACAATAAGCGGGACGGAGGCGACCTTTTTTACTGCGCGAGTCACTTCTTCTGCCGCTTTGGGGTCTGTCCCCATTGCCATGCCTCCCGCCTTTACGTTTGGACATGAAATATTAAGCTCAAAAAAATGGATTCCATCCACACCTTCGAAGTCGCGAGCCACAGCCACATAGTCCTCCACTGTGCGACCGCATAGGTTTACGATGACCTTTACGCCTTTTTCTGCAATGGTACGCAAGAAGGGCAGGTCATTTTTTATAAATGCCTTTGCACCCGGGTTTTGCAGACCTACGGCATTTAGAATCCCGCCATGGGTTTCGGCAATACGCGGCGGCGGGTTGCCTTGCCATGGCTCGTGGGATACACCCTTTACCGTGATTGCGCCAAGCCGCGAAAGGTCGTTAAACTTGGCATATTCCTGCCCGCTCCCAAATGTACCCGACGCGGTTACGATGGGACTTTTTAGGGTGATGCCCGCTATATTTACCATTACAGAAACACCTCCTTTGCATCAAAAACAGGGCCTTCGCAACATACACGAGCATATTGCTCCCCTACCCTGATGACACAGCCCACGCATGTACCTATGCCGCAAGCCATACGTTGTTCCATGGATACTTGGCAGGGAATGGCGGCGCGTGCGGCGAGGGCAGAAACAGCATGGAGCATCGGCTCGGGGCCGCAGGCAAAGATTTGTTCATAGTTTTGCGGCTCAAAGATGTCGGTGACAAAACCACGATGTCCGTGACTGCCGTCCTCGGTGGCTATATGGACTTCGCCGTTTTTGAGTGCGCGGAATTTTTCCGCAAGAATGGGCGCGGAACGGAAGCCAAGATAAACATCGGTTGCTATGGAAAGCGAAGCCAAAGTCTTTGCAAGATGATACAGGGGCGGAGTGCCTATTCCCCCACCGACAATAGCCGCTTTTTTTGCATTAGCGGGAATGGTGAAGCCGTTCCCCAGAGGGGCAAGGATTTTTATTTCTTGCCCTGATTGCATTTGCGATAAAACCAAGGTGCCTTTTCCCACTACTTGGTAGATTATTTCAATTTCGTTGTCGTTTATGTCATGTATGCTGATTGGGCGCGGGAGAAGGAGTTCGCCCTTATCCAAATATACCATTATAAATTGCCCCGACTTCGCGCTTTTTGCAACATCGGGGGCAGCGACTTTCACAGAGAAAATATCGGGAGAAATGCAGTGATTATCACGTATTGAAACCTTTAACCAAAACGACAAACTTCCATCATTTTCCATTACATGTATGCCTCCAAGTCCTTCTTCATATCCAACACGGCTTCTCGGGCGGCCTTTGCATAGTCTTTTTCGCTTGCGGCAAATTTCTTTGTTTGGTACGCGCTCGTGATTCCGCGGGAGCTGTTTACAATCGCGCCGTATCGGTCGCCGGCCCACAGCCCGGCGAGGTCACTCCCGCTACCGCCTTGCGCGCCGTATCCCGGAACCAAAAAGAATGTATGCGGCATGGACTTTCGGAGTGTCAGGGCTTCTTGCGGGTGAGTAGCACCCACTACCGCACCAAGCGCGCTATACCCCATTTCGCCCATCAGCGGCTCGCCCCATTTGCTTACGAGTTCACCCACATGCATATATAGTGGTTGTCCGTTTTGCATGGGAAGGTCTTGTATATCGCGGCTACCCTTGTTAGATGTTTTTACAAGAATAAAAAGTCCCTTGTCGTGCTTTTTGCAATCAGAAAAATATGGCTCCACCGAGTCGTAGCCCATGTATGGGTTTATTGTAACAAAATCTGCCGTAGCATGTGCAGACGAGCCAAGATGTGCCTCAGAATAAGCCTCGGCGGTGCTTGCAATATCGCCGCGCTTTATATCTGCTATGACAATGAGGCCTTTGCTCTGCGCGTATTCTATTGTACGGAAATAGCATTCCAGCCCCGATATACCGTGTCGCTCGTACATGGCGATTTGCGGCTTTACAGCAGGGACAATGTCGTAGATTTCGTCGATTATACCTTTGTTAAACTCAAAAAATGTGTCGGCAGGTATTTGGTCAAGGCGTGGGTCAAGCCCCACGACTATGGGTGCGCGTGTTTCTTGAATTTTTGTGATTAGGCGGTCTATTAGCATTGATACACTATCCTTCCTTCTAATATTGTGTACTCCACACGACCCGTAACTGTACGACCGTGGAAGGGGGTGTTTTTGCTCTTGCTCCTAAACCTGTTTTTGTTAATCTCGTGGACTACTGTGGGGTTGATTATTGTAATATCCGCCGCCGCGCCTATGGAGAGTGTACCGCAGGGCAGGTTTAAAATTTTTGCAGGGTTTTTTGTCATGGCCGCCACCATCTGCGAAGGGGTAAGTATGCCCTTTTCTACCAACTCCGTAATCGCCAGCGGCACTGCTGTTTCTAAACCGATTATACCATTCATCGCTCCTTCATAAGAAGCCTTTTCGTCGGCATGATGAGGGGCATGGTCGGTGGCGATTACAGAAATAACGCCATCTTTAAGAGCTTGGCAGATGGCCTCACGGTCTGTACGAGAACGCAAAGGGGGTGCCATTTTATAGTTTGCGGCATCAGGATTTTCGAGTGGGGGCATGTCGTCATATGTCAACGTAAAATGATGCGGGGTCACTTCTGCCGTCACAGCTTGTCCCGCCTTTTGTGCTTGGCGAATGAGTTCTACGGCACCCGCAGTACTCACATGGCATATGTGGAGCGGCACTCCCGCCGCTTTTGCCAATATAATGTCACGAGCCACGATGACATCCTCGGCTTCGTTACCCATCAATCGAACATCCTCGCAATGTGCAAGGATGGGAAGGTTTAAGGTTTTGGCTTTTTGCATTGATTCTTCATACAAAACAGGATTTTCCACAGTTTTACCATCATCGCTGATTGCGGCTATACCTGCCGCTTTCATAGTAGCGTAGTCGGCAAATTTCATCCCCGCAAGACCCTTTGTTATGCTGCCTATCGGGATTACATGAGCCGTGGATTTCTGCGCTTTGACATATTTTACTGTCTCGGCACAATCGCATGTCGGAGTAGTGTTTGGCATTGCACATACAGTCGTAAAGCCACCCGCCGCCGCCGCCGCTGTGCCTGTTTTTATTGACTCCTTATGCAGTTGGCCGGGGTCACGCAGATGCACATGCATGTCCAGCAAACCGGGCACTACCCACATACCCACAGCATCTATGACCACATCAGGCGACCCCACCGAAATTCCACTTTGCACAGACTCTATTTTTGAGTCTTGGACAAAAACATCTAATAACTCATCCATATTGTTTGCGGGGTCTATTACCCGCCCATTCTTGATTAAAATCTTCATGCAAAATACCAAAAAAGGCACAAACGATTATACGTTCGCGCCTCCTTTCTTTTTTCTTAGAGAAATTTTAGCACCATGGGTGGCTAATGTCAAACAGGGAAAGGGGAAAGAAGTGTTCGAAGCGAGGGTTCATTAAAAAACGCAGATGAAAGTCATCTGCGTGAGAGGGGGGACAAATTATGCGAGGCAAAGCCCAAATGTAAACTTTTCGTAAATTTTATCATATTATAGGATGATGTCAACTAAAATATTTTTTCGAACATGTGTTGACAACATATGTTCGTTTATCGTATTATACACGCATCGAAAACAAAAGGAGTGTCCGAATTGCGTTGGAAAGGGCGAGCGGAAGATTGCAGAGAGCGATTGCGTGCGCCGCGCAGCGCATTATCACGGCTAAAAAAGATTAGCCGACGGCGGCAACGTCGGAGGCAATCTTTTTCCGTGATACCAGCCGGAGCAAAGGCGCAGCATAGCGAACGCAACTTCCTCTCGCCCTTTCCAACGCAACACGCATCGAAAACAAAAGGAGTGAAACAAATGACAAGCAGTCGTAATATCTCTGACCTGCATCCCGTCGTTGCTCGCGGCTGTCGCGAGCTGATTAAGCGCATGGAAGCCGCCGACTTTCCTGCTGTAGGCATCTCTGCTACATTCCGTTGCCATGACGAACAAAACCGCCTGTACGCCCAAGGGCGCACCACCCCGGGCAGCATCGTCACAAACGCAAGGGGAGGCCAATCATGGCATAACTGGCGACTTGCGTTCGACATCTTCCAAAATATCCGCGGCCAAGAGTGGAACAATCCGCGCTTCTTCGAGACAGCGGGCAAGATTTGGGAACAAATAGGAGGAGAATGGGGTGGGAGCTGGACACAACTTGTGGACAGACCTCATTTCCAGTTTACAAACGGTGCGACAATCGCACAGATGCAAGCAGGGCATGAGATTCCCGAAGATGCAGTGATGCCGTGGGAAGCCCTGCCAAAGGAGGTGAATAAAATGGCATACAAAACAGTAAAAGAAATGCCCGACTGGGCCAGACCCGGCATACAACAACTAATAGACCTGCGTGTGCTTAACGGCCGCACGCCGGAAAACCTCGACGTAGACGAAAACATGATGAGGATTTTGCTCATAGTCCGCAATATGTTTGACCGCGCAGGATTGCTAGAAAGCATGGCATGTGATACTATGTAATATAATGAGGAGGTCATGCCATGAACACAAACAGGAATTATAAAAACCTACAGGACAGTTATCTTTTCGCCACCATTGGCCAAAAGGTAAAAGCCTATACAGCAACAAATCCCGACAAAAAAATAATCCGCATGGGTATAGGGGATGTAACGCTTCCCCTGGCCCCTGCGGTGATAACAGCCATGCAAAATGCCGTGGCCGAAATGGGTGTACCCGAGACATTCCGCGGCTACGGTGAGGACTATGGTTACGAGTTTTTGCGTACCGCGATTTCGGAGTATTATATTAAGAAAGGCGCGAACATCTCCCCCTCAGAGGTATTCGTGAGCGATGGTGCAAAGTGCGATGTAGCAAACATCCTTGACATATTTGCGGCAGGCAGTACCGCACTTATACCCGACCCTGTCTATCCTGTTTATTCTGATACAAATATAATGGCGGGCAATAAAATCATCTTCACCCACGGCAATGAGGCAAACGGCTTCCTGCCCATGCCCGATGAAAGCATAAACGCCGACATCATCTACATCTGCTCACCAAACAATCCCACAGGCGCAGTATACAACAAAGAACAACTGCAAAAATGGGTGGACTACGCCATTTCAAAGGATGCAATCATCCTATATGACAGCGCGTATGAGGCATTTATACAGGACGACCTTCCGACCTCCATCTTCCAAATAAGCGGTGCCGAAAAATGCGCAATAGAAATCGGTTCACTGTCAAAAACAGCAGGCTTTACAGGTACACGCTGTGGATATACAATAATACCGCATACGCTCGAACGTGACGGCATGAGCCTCCACAAAATGTGGAGCCGCCGCCAAAGCACAAAATACAACCAGCTCCCCTACATCATCCAGCGCGGTGCAGAAGCCGCATTCCTGCCCGACGGTCTGGCTCAAAACAAAAAAAACATCGCATATTATTTGCAAAATGCAAAGCTGATGTCAGAGACATTCGACGGTCTGGGCATCCGGTATTGCGGCGGCAAAAACGCGCCGTATATTTGGTTAAAATGCCCCGATGGGCTAAAGAGCTGGGATTTTTTTGACGCACTGCTGGAGAAGGCCAATGTCGTAGGCACACCGGGCGCGGGCTTTGGCTCACAGGGCGAAGGCTTTTTCCGCCTGTCAGCATTCGGAAGCAAAGAGAACACAATCGAAGCAATGGAAAGAGTAAAAAATTTTTTGAAATAAAAATACACAGGAGTGAATCAAACAATGGAAAAAGGAAATCTATCAATCCATAGCGAGAATATCTTGCCGATTATCAAAAAATGGTTATATTCCGATATGGATATTTTTGCGCGTGAATTGGTCTCAAACGGCTCGGACGCGATTACAAAGTTAAAAAAGCTTGCCGACATGGGCGACGCGGCACTGCCCGAAGATGAAGATTTTTTCGTAAAAGTATGGGTGGATAAACCTAACAAGCAGCTGGTCTTTGAAGATAACGGCATAGGCATGACTGCCGACGAAATCAAGGAATACATCAACCAAATCGCATTCTCGGGAGCAAATGCCTTCATAGAAAAATACAAAGACAAAACCGATACCGCAGGTGATATTATCGGTCACTTTGGGCTGGGTTTTTACTCGGCATTTATGGTGAGCGACCGCGTTACCATCGACAGTCTTTCATATAAAGAAGGTGCCGATGCTACTCGCTGGGAATGCGAAGGCGGTATAGAATACTCAATGACCGACAGTGACAAAGCCACAAGAGGCACAAAAATTACCCTTTTTATCGGCGAAAGCGGCGAGGAGTTTTTAGAAGTATACAAACTGCGCAGTATTTTGACAAAATATTGCGGCTTTATTCCCGTTCCAATTTATATTGCCGATGTAGACGAAGAAGTCAAAGAAGATGCCGAGCCACCTTCTCCCATCAACGACACATCTCCTCTATGGCTAAAACCTGCAAATGACTGTACAGATGAAGAATACAAGGCTTTCTATCACAAGGTTTTTACCGATTTCAACGAGCCACTGTTTTGGATTCATTTGAACATGGATTATCCTTTCCGCCTAAAGGGCATTTTGTATTTCCCAAAAATGAAGCATGACCTCGAATACATCGAGGGACAGGTCAAACTCTTTAACAACCAAGTATTTGTGGCAGATAATATAAAAGAAGTAATCCCGGAATATTTGCTTTTGCTCAAAGGCGTTATGGACTGTCCCGACCTTCCCCTTAACGTGTCTCGCAGCTTTTTGCAAAACGACGCAACAGTGAAAAAAATGAGCGGCTATATCTCGCGTAAGGTCGCGGACAAGCTTAATGGACTATTTAAAAAAGACCGTGAGGCATACAACGGTTATTGGGATGACATCGCGCCGTTTATCAAATACGGCTGCATAAAAGAACGCGAGCTTTATGACAAAATCAAGGGAAGTGTGCTTTACAAAACCACCGAGGGTGAGTACAGCACTTTAGAAGAGTTTACGGCAAAACTACCCGAGCCTGCCCCTGCCGAAGGCGAAAACCCACCTCCCCCACGCAAAACCGTGTACTATGTATCAAACGAACAGTTACAATCACAGTATATTCAGATGTTCAAAGAACAAGGGCTTGCGGCGGTGCTTTTGGCGACAAATCTCGACACTCCGTTTGTGAGCTATTTAGAAACATACGAGCCTACAGTTAAATTCACACGTATCGACTCCGATATTACCGACGCTTTAAAAGAAGAAACATCAGAAGAATCACAACCCGAGGGACTGGAAGCCAAATTACGTGAAATTCTTTCAAACGAAAAGCTAAAAGTAAGCGTAGAGCAACTAAAATCTACAGATGTATCCTCCGTGATTTTGCTGTCCGAACAATCCCGCAGGATGCAAGAAATGTCAAAGATGTTTGGCGGAGGAGCAAATATGCCGCCGGGCATGTTCGACGAGGAGCTTACGCTTGTGCTTAACCGCAATCACTCACTCGTACAAAAATTAGTAGACATCGCACCGGATGACGGACGCAAGGGCGACGTGGAGATGATTGCAAGCCATCTCTATGACCTTGCCATGCTTAGTCATAAGCCACTCCCCACCGAGCAGATGACTAACTTTATCAGACGCAGCAATCAAATCTTGGAGATGGCAGCCGGCAAGTAGCGATAACAACAAACCCAGACATTACCATCGGCTGTTCTCCAATATATTAAATTGCTCCGGTACGACACTTGCGCATATGTCTATAGTCGCGAACCAAAATGCCATATCATGAGTTAATCGCTCCGGCCTAATCCATGTGATGTATATGTCGCCGTTTGCACGTACACCATCTACCCTGGCTTGCAATGAGCCACTGTGTATTATGGTTGCGACCCCCACTCTAAAAATCCCCTCGTCTTCCGGTTGTGTAATTTGTATCCACCAATTTGAGCCTTCGTCAATTTGCGACCGAAGACTTATGTCATAGTTTCCCGTACCGCTTTGGCTCGTAAAATCCAACATCTTGTATTCTCCATCGGAACGACGCGGCGTGTTTATTGCTATTGCACCGTCATCCCACTCCACCTCGAAACCCACGCTTTCTGCCACTTCGCGTATAGGAATCATTGTGCGCTCGTTGTCGATAGTAAATGTTATTAAATCACCTGGTCGCGACATGCTTACACGACGCATTTCGGATTCCCATCCTACTTCGAAACCCATTTTTTCAAAAACCTCGCGCACAGGCACAAGCGTCCGTCCGTTTTCAATAACGGGGACTTGTTCACCGAAAGTCACCTCCCGGCCATTTACACTTATGCGTACCGTTTCGTCAGCCACTGCCCTCTGAGAAAATGCCGTAAAAAAAACAACGAACAAATACACTAAATGTATCTTTTTCATAGCCCCGCCTCCGATTATTCCGATTCCCTCTTATCAATTTCCATAATGTCTACAATGTCGCAATCTAAAGCCATGCATATCTTCAAGAGTATGTCTGTAGTGAGATTCGCGCCCTTCCCTAACTTAGCGATAACTGCGGTACTCACCCCGGCCGCAAGTCTAAGGTCTTTTTTGTTCATCTTCCTGTCAATAAGAATTTTCCATAATTTATCATAACTAATGGTCATGGCTCAACTCCAAATCTATACAGTAATATGCCTCCTAACAAGAATAGCACAGAATCGAGCAATTATCAACAACAAATTTAGAATCGCAAATCAATTGCGACCGTTAGTGAATATATTATTCATTTTAGTGGATTTCAAATTGGCAGGGATAGCCTTATTATGGTACAATATTAGCAGTTGCTACATTCCTTCATAAGGGAAATTGGATATGCGGATATCGAATGAGGAATCGTAAAATTATGCAGGGGGAATAGAGATGAAAGCAGTCGCGTTTTTTTTGGCTATGGTAATGATTTTTTCACCAATGTCAGTGCTTGCAGAAGGAAACAGCACAGGCATTACACCATTTATGGGTATATCAGTAACATTTGACGCAAATGGCGGGGTAACGCTAGTCGGTAATGACCAACGTACCACAGGGCTTGACGGAACAATCGGAGATAGTATGCCTATCCCTCCAACCCGCGCAGGCTTTGTTTTTGTGCGTTGGAATACAATGCAAGACGGAAGCGGCTCGATATTTACCGGCGATACGTTAGTAAACGCCCCAATCACTGTTTATGCCCAGTGGGGTTTTGAAGTGCGATTTATGGGCTTGGGTGCGGCATTATACCAAGGGGACGACCCAAATAACTCTGCGCATTATTTACCTCGTCTGGTTTTAGCAGGTACAGCTGTTGAAGAAATGGCAGGCATTGCTTGGCCAAATGACCCTACATTTGCAGGCCATGATTTTATAGGTTGGTATAATGTTGTAACACCAACCGGCGGCACACGATTCGATGGAAATTCTGAAATAAACAGTTCGCTCATGCTGTTTGCTCGTTGGCGGGTAACTCCACCTGTACCTATTGCAAGTCATACGGTTACGTTTAACCCTTCGGGCGGAAATATTGCAACTATTGCAACAAATGGCATACGCTTGGTTAATGATGGCTCCAGCATAAACAGCTCATCCGCGCTTAATACCGGCAGAACGTGGATACGCTCTGCTCCAAATGCAACGCGGACAGGCATGACAGTAGAGGGCTGGTATACAGAACCCAACGGCGGCGGAACACGCTTTGCCCCGCCCGGTGCCGCTAATACAGTTACGACGATAAGCATTCCTTGGCCGGCCGGTTTTTCTAACGCAATAATAACCGAGGACATTACAGTTTATGCACATTGGGTACGCAGGGTAACATTTAACTCGAATTTCTCCGGTTCTACAACTGTATTTCGCGATATTCCTGAGGCCGGAGGCACTATAAACGCAGACGGCATGATTCTATATGGTGCGCCTAACTCTGCCGCACATATAACCCCGGGAATGCCCCCCAACCCAACAAGAACGGGTTTTATTTTTATTGGTTGGTTTAGCGAGGCTACCGGCGGATACGAATTTACAGGCAACACGCATGTAGATGCTTCAAGAACGGTTTTCGCAAGATGGGAGTCCATACCGACAGACCCTTCCAACCCCCCTCCTCCAATCACAGTCACCTTTGATACCACCGAAGGCGCGTTCTTGGATGGCGAAGTTATAGTTACCAGAACTGTAAACAGGGCTGCAAATTTAACCGCCAGTTCAAACAATATTAATTTTCCCTTATTCCCGATAAGGGAAGGATATATTTTCATGGGCTGGTACAGAGAAGGGCTTTATCCGATTCAAGGAGTTACTGACGGAAACCGAAGGCTGTCTCAAACCTTCGTCTCCACCCTTCATGATGATATAACTGTTTATGCGCGTTGGTTGCCCTATGTGACCGTTACTTTTCGCACCATTAATCCCGACCAACGCGAGGAAACGAGGCATATGCCTATAGACTTTTCATTTTGGCATATGGATATGGTTTGGCGAGCTTCAAATGGTGCGCCTACGTTATATTTAACCAGACAACCCGAATGGTATAACAATCCGGCCGCACCCCCCTTAAATGTAATTTCAAATCCACCAATAGCTCCCAACAGCTTCTCGCAGGGAAATGTTAGATGGTACAACGCGGATAATCAATATGCCCACAATGGAATATTTCGCCCATCGCAAAACAGTAACTGGCTCCATCCGCAGTGGTGGACACATTTTTCGCTAACCACGCCGTCTTTCCCACCGGGTTTACCTACTCCAAATACGGCAAACCTCCATTTCATTGGCTGGTATCCTTGGAATGATAACGTGGGACAATCACGGTTTAATGAAAACACAATTATTACCGGCGATTTAATTTTATATTCTCGTTGGCATTCCCCACTTGTATTTTATAACAATTTACCCGGAGGAGTACTTCCCCAAGCACGAGTTATTTCAACTTATTTCGGCTATTCTTTCAGAGATTCCCATGCGCGCAGAAGCACCGTCGCAGGCTGGCCTACGCTAGACCCCTCTCCGTCAAGAGAATCTGCACATCAGTACTGGAATGCTTTGGATTTTGAATATTTAGGTTTAGCAGGTATGCCCTTCGCGTTCAGGGGTTTCACAACGTATCAAGACCCTTCTAGTTTACCCACTCCGCCTCCTATTTGGACGGTAGATACTATTCCGCCCAACCGTATGAGAACGTTCCTTTTTGCGTGGTGGTCTTCCGGCGTAGCATTTCATTCCGGCAGTGCGCCGGCGAATGTTGTTCTGCCGGAAAATTCATACAGAGACGCGCCATCTACCGGCACACCTCTTGGTGCAAATATGCCGCCCGACCCCATTTGGCATGGGCATAATTTTCGAGATTGGAACACGAACCCTGATGGGTCCGGTATGACATATTCCGAAACCACGCCTATCAATCATGGTCGCAATCTTTTTGCGGTGTGGACAATTTCTGTAAATCTAAATCCCAACGGTGGGGTAATAAACGGCGGACCCGGCTACACCACCATGGAAAATATAGTTAATACCCCATTGAATCATGCTGCATTTTTAACACCCCCCACGCGGGAAAATTTTATATTTAATGGGTGGAATACCGCTCGCGATGGAAGCGGCACAAATTTTGCATCAGCATCGCCGGCAGTTCATGCCACAATGACACTTTATGCCCAGTGGATAGTTGACCCATTAGCACCTACACATACCGTTACCATAATCAACAACCCGGATGGCGCAATTGTAGGGCAATCCGGCGCGGGTGATTATGTGGGAGGTGAAGAAGTTACACTTGTTGCAGGGGCAAAATACGGCTTTGTCTTCATGGGTTGGACATCGGACGACATTGCAATTGCCGATTATTCTCTCGCCGAAAGTAGCTTTTATATGCCCGCACACGATGTTACTGTAACTGCTAACTGGGAAGAATTTATTCCCCCGACTTACTACACCGTTACCATAAACAATAGCCCGGACGGCACAATTGTAGGGCAATCCGGCGCGGGCAGTTATGCAGAAGATGCAGAAGTTACACTGATTGCAGGGACAAAATACGGCTTTGACTTCATTGGCTGGACATCTGATGACATTGTAATTTCTGTTTCCACCCCGGCATCAATAAATTTTGTTATGCCTGCGAATGACATTGTAGTAACTGCTAACTGGGAAGAAAGTATTATATTAATACCCCCGACGTATTATGTCGTTACCATAACTAATAACCCGAATGGCGCAATTGCAGGGCAGTCCGGCGCAGGTAATTATACAGAAGGTGCAGAAGTTACACTTGTCGCAGGGACAAAATACGGCTTTGACTTCATTGGCTGGACATCTGATGACATTGTAATTTTTCTTTCCACCCCGGCATCAATAAATTTTGTTATGCCTGCGAATAATGTTGTTGTTATCGCCAACTGGGAAGAAACAACAGGACAAGAGCCACCTAGCGGTGGTGGCTCCGGCGGAGGCGGTTATGACGGTTCGACTTCGCGCCCTGCTGCACCTTTGGTACCGGCGCAACCCCCGGTGCAAGAACAACCACAGGAAATCATAGCACCACCACCATTAATTACGGATGTGCATATCCGGTATGTGCATGGTTTTCCGGATGGCACATTTAGGCCACAAGGCTTCCTTACAAGGGCCCAGATGGCAGCAATTTTATTTAACCTTACGGCCGACGACGAAAAATACTTGCCGCATTTTGCTACCATGCAATATTTTAGCGATGTAAACCCGGAGCATTGGTATGCACAGGCGATAAACTATCTTGCAAGTTTTTCAATTCTGTCCGGTTATCCGGACGGCACGTTTATGCCAAACCAATATATGACAAGAGCAGAGCTTACAACCGCAATGTCTATGTTTTTTTCCATTTACGGAGGAACAAACAGCTTTACAGATATTGCAGAGCATTGGGCATATGTATTTATAAATTCTGCGTACAACAAGGGGTGGATTACCGGATATGGTGACAATACATTTAGGCCAAACAATCCAATTACTCGCGCCGAAGCCGTAAGAATAATAAACCTCGCGCTTGGGAGAATCCCAAACCCGGAAACAATACACTACCATATTACAAGTCAAATTTTTCCCGATTTGCAAAGCACTCATTGGGCGTATTATCAAATAATGGAAGCCGCAATAAAACATGAGCATACTTTCTGTGACAAAGGCTTAGAAATTTGGATTAGTGTCCTGTGTGTTCATAACTGTTTAAATTAGGAGTGATTCAATATGTTTAAAGCATTTTCATTTGTGATTATTATGTTTCTGGCTTCTTGCGCTTATGACCCCGCCCTCATAATGAGTGGCTTGGAACATGGAGAGCTTGAGGAGCTTGGCGAGCGTGACATCATCACACCCGAAGAGGCACGCGAGCGTCTGCTGGAAATGGGATGGGAACTCGAATGGTTTGATACTATGGACGAAAGCGAGAGTATGCTCGTCAATATGTACAACCAATCTCGTTTCATTGGATATACGGATAATATATATCACGGCATACCCATCGGTGAGTCGGGTGAGACTATCGCGCCACAGTATTTTGGCGGACTCAAATTTGACGAACTCGGTTTTCTTGTTGTGTCGGTTTTGCCAATGGGATTTGACGACCCATCCACTGCGATTGCTATCAAAGAAATGCTGGACATGGGGATTATAATCCGCCAAGTACAGTTTAACCACCAAAGCATTTCTTCCGCCATCGGAAGGCTTAACAGCATATCGGATAAAGCATTTGCCATGGGTGCTGCGAGTTGGGGGCAGGGTGCAGAAAACGCCGTCACTGTTTGGCTCGACCCTTATACCGACGAACAGAAGGCTATTTTCAACGACTTTCTTGTATCAAACGGACTTGACCCTGCGATTTTTCTTATACAACCTGCAATAACTCAAGAAATGTTGGATAGGCGAGCAGAAAGCATAACCATTGCCGCCACATCGGCGGGCAATATTATTATCCCGGTGAGCGAGTTGGAAGTAAGCCGCACAGGCATTGTATTTTCACTAAAAAACACCACGGATATGCCATTTAACTATGGCTCACCGTGGGATTTGGCACAATATGAAGATGGCGCGTGGCTCCCTGTTCCGCATTTGCCCGGAGCCGGTGTTCTTTTTTGGACGAGTATCGGATTTTCGTTGCAAGGGGGCGGCATTCAGCAATACTACCAGAGCTTCGAATGGCATTTTGGAGAACTACCCATCGGCAGATATATGTTTATCCGCGATGGTTGGCTGGGAGAATGGTCTCGCGACAGAGAAAGCGTATATGCACTGGTTGAATTTGAAATAACAGCAACGACACCGACACAGCTCGATTCCTTACCCGACGACGAGTGGCCGGTATATATAGAAGTCATAGAAATAAGTGATGTCACACCCACAGGAATGCGTGTAACAATCGAAAACATTTCATCTTACGACATAGACCACCGCGCACAAATCCTCTTTATAGTCCCCGCCGAGCACACAACTGTCGGCGAGCCTTGGCAATGGTGGAATTATCAGCTACCATTCCTCGACTTTGATGACACCATGCAAGGATTTGGCCAATTACCCGCAGGAGAACGCTTGGAGTTCGAACTGGAGCTTGGCAATATATTTGGAGAATTGCCACCGGGGGATTACAGATTAAGCCTAAGCTTAGGCGGTCAAGCCAGCCCTCCTCACCCCACAGGATGGGCGTTTAACAATGACACGATTATAGAATTTTCAGTTATGTAATTTCGATTTTCTCTATTTTAGACAATGAAACTTCGTAGGCTGTTTTTTCTACTACCGTCAGTTCGTCCATCTTTTTTTGGTATTGGCGCGACTGCATCCTTCCCCACAGGCGGATGTTGTCACCGACTTGCAGTTTTCCTGCGTAGCGTGCGTTTCTGCCCCATGCTATGCAGGGTATGTAATCAGACTTGTTATAAGAACGGTTTACGGCAACCAATAAATCTGCGATTTCTCGTCCAAATGGAGTGGTGCGGTAGATGGCAGGCTTACATAGATAACCCTCCAAGTCGACCTCGTTTGGGCTGGTGGTCGGTGCCTCTGCCTGCAACTCTATGTCTCTGGCAAACACTGTAAGTACGAGACGATTTTTCCTTTCGGCCTCTACATAGTTATTGTATGAGCGTATTTGACCCTTTATCGTCACTGCTTGACCGACTTGCATTCTTTCACGTTCCACTATTCTCTCACTCACCGTTACGGGCAGAATATCACTCTGGCCACTTAGCCTACCTATTTCTACATCAAAACGCCAAAAGCCTTCTCCGTAGATTTCATGACTAAATTCAAATTCTGATTTGATTACGCCACCGATTTCGATATTATTTTCCATTTTCCAGGCCTCCTTTAGTAACCCGTGCGTATCTACGAGCATAGTATATCATACTATTATTATTTTGTATTTAGAACAACCCATGCCGCCGCAGCACCCAAAACAGACATTGAGTTTTCGCCGCGAGTAGTGGCAGAAAACTCCTGCGGCTCACGCTCAATGCCGTCCAATCCGCGGAATCCACGCTGTATACATACCTGCACACCGTCCCTTGTTACGCTGGATGCGGTGATACATGCACGATTATTAAACCCATACGTAATCAGATGAGAACACGTAGGTGTTTTTTCCAGCATCCCAAATATGGTTTTGTCATCCGCATTTACGATTAAAAAATCGTCACTTCCCAGCGACGGAATGATTTCCGAAATCATGGGCGACGCATCAGACACTACCAAGACTTGTATTTTTTGGCTCGGGCTACTGTCGGTGATATGAAAACACGCCGCTGTCCCTCGACTCATTCGCAAAAATGCCTGCGTCATTTCGTGACCGTCCAAACCTACGATTCCTACAGATGTCATAAAATCTCCCCACTTTCGCTTTAGTATAAGCAAGTATGTCAAAGTTTATTCCACAAATTTATGAAATGCGGAGGTTATTTATGAAAGCAAATCTGCTCACAGCAAAAAAAAATCTGGCTCTTGCAAAAAAAAGCCATGATTTGTTAGAAATAAAACAAAACGCGCTATTACAAGACATAAAGCGCGAAGAAAAAATTATCTTTACAATAAAAACAGAACTTGCAGAACTCACCCATATCGCCAAACATGCATATATCATGGCAGCAATGGAAGTCGGCGAAGATGCACCCCCCCTAACCTACCCCTATGAGCTAAACGGAACAACAGCCGCAGTGGACAACGCTTTTTTTTCGCGAGGAAAAATGCTTAAAAAGGAAAATGAACTTTTTGAGGCAGAAACAATTCTTTCGCAAAAAAAAGAACGTTTAAAACGTACAAAAAAACGTGTTTCCGCACTGCGAAATGTCTCCATCCCTACATACGAAAAACACGTCAAATATATCACAGGCCAAATCGAAGAATATGAGCGCGACGAAATGGTACGCCAAAAAGCAGCATCATCCGTTTAGTCCATACTTCCTATGCATAAAGATAAATAATCCAAGCACAATCGCACCGTTGATTAAGGTTACGATTATCGCTTCCTCCATCATGCCGCGGCCTGCGAGGATTTCTACCACATCCTCTGCTTCGTCTTTTATACACATCACTATTTCTCCGCAATATTCGCATATATGCTCGTATATTTCTTCTTCGGCACGGATGGCCATATAGTCCATTACGCGGCGGATTTGCAAGGTATACAGAAATCTAAATATATCTTCCATGTTCTCATTCATCGCCGCAATCATCGGCGCAAGCCCGAGCAGCATACCGACAGGCGTAGTGAGCCAAGGCCATTTAGATAGCCCCATGGTAATACCAAGCAAGGCAGAAACCGCCGAAGCCAGCCACGTAAAGCCCAAAAATATAAAAAAGTTAGTCCCCCTGTAGCCTCCGACCACTGCGTACACCACACAAATAAACATCGCCATAAGAAACACTGCCGCAAACGTACCTGTACAATATTGACGCGGCTTTACCCCCGCCATACCCATAAACCGCAGGTTCATGGTTGTCCTATCCTCGGTGACACAACTCGTAGCGACACCGGTTAGCTGCATTCCGACAATAAGCACCATAAACATACTCACATACTGCGAAACATGTTGGTCTGAGAAAAAAGCAAACACAAGTCCCATTACAAGCCAAACGCCCGCCAAGCCAAGAAACACCGGCTGTCTTATATTACTCGTGAGCTGTTTTATAAAAACTGCGACTGTATTATTACTTAGCTTTAACATTATAGCGACACCCCCGTAAGCTCTAAGAAAACTGCCTCGAGGTCGGGGACAGTGCGCATCGCTCTGTACTCTTCACAAATTTCCACAGGATTGCCCTGCTTTACGATTTTTCCTTCAAAGAGCAACGCGACTCTGTCACAGAGCTTCAAGGCTTCATCCATATTATGCGTAGTAAGGAAAATCGTCGTGCCGCCCTCACGGATTTCCTGTAACAACTTACAAACACTACGCGCCGTACCCGGGTCCAATGCGGATGTAGGCTCGTCCAATATCAACACCTTTGGCGAATACAAAATTGCCCTCGCCAAAGCCAACCGCTGAAACATCCCACGCGAAAGCTCACTCGCCGCCTTTTTAGCATCATCGCCAAGTCCCACTGACTCCAAAACCTCCATGGCCCGCGTCTTTGGCAAGTCATATATACGCGCATACAAATCCAAATTCTCCAAACAGCTCAAATGCGTATACAGTCCACCGCTATCCAGCATAATCCCAATTTCGTTCTGCCCTACCAAAATTTCGGCATCCCCGCTGTCGGCCTCCAGCCACTTTGTCAATATATTAATAATGGTAGTCTTTCCCGCCCCGGACGGCCCAAGCAATGCTAATATCTCGCCTTCTTTAACCTCTAGGTTAATGCCATCCAAGACCGTTTTTTCTTTAAATGATTTGTAAATATCCTTCATCACTATCAAACGTAACCACTCCTATTTTTTGACGCATAAAAAAGGGGAGTACTCTTCGTCCTCCCCATAAAGTCTTTATTTCTTAGCAACTTCCAGCAAAACCTGACAACGATGTGTTTCCTCACTATACTTCTTCTTTTCGTTAAAGTCTGTAGTTTCATCATACAAGCGACGGAACTCTTCAAGGTCTGCGGTTACTTTTTCTACATTTACTTCATCGGGTTTTTGTGCCACATCAGAGAGGATTGTCACCACATCATCACTTACATGTGCAATTCCACCCACCAATGCCATATGATTTTCTGCATCCTCATCAAATATACGCAACACGCCTGTACCTAAAACCATTGAGACAGGCATACGCCCGGGCAAAATACCAATGTCCCCCGTTGTACATCGCATGATTACCATGTCTACGGCTTTGCTAAATTTGTACGGGCTTTTATCCGTAGCCATTGTAGGCGCGATAACCCGCAGTTCGATTTTTTTATCCACTGCTTCTGCCATGGAAATTTCACCGCCTAATTCTATGCTTGTGACTTTTTATACTCGTCTACTACCTCTTGGATTGTACCCTTGTTAAGGAACATACCCTCAGGAATTTCATCATGTTCGCCGGCAATTATTTGTTTAAAACCTTCAATTGTGTCTTTGAGTTTTACATATTTACCCGGCGTAGACGTAAACTTTTCTGCAACTGTGAACGGCTGTGAAAGGAAGCGTTGTATACGACGTGCGCGCTCTACAGTCAGTTTATCGTCCTCAGACAGTTCATCCATACCCAAGATTGCAATAATATCTTGCAAATCACGGTAGCGTTGTAAAATCCGTTGTACTTCTCGAGCAATATTGTAGTGTTCTTCACCTACTACAGACTTTTCCAACATACGTGATGTAGAAGAAAGAGGGTCTATCGCAGGATATATACCCATCTCAACGATGGCGCGAGAAAGTTCTGTTGTCGCGTCAAGGTGGGCAAAAGTTGTAGCAACGGATGGGTCTGTATAGTCATCCGCAGGTACATAAATCGCTTGAATCGAAGTTATAGAACCCGACTTTGTAGAGGTAATACGCTCTTGCAATGCACCTACCTCAGTAGCAAGCGTAGGCTGATAACCTACCGCAGAAGGTACACGCCCAAGAAGCGCGGATACTTCTGACCCCGCCTGTACAAAGCGGAAAATATTATCAATGAAAAGCAATACGTCTTGATTAGAAACATCGCGGAAATACTCCGCAATCGTAAGTCCGGAGAATCCTACACGCATCCTCGCCCCGGGAGGCTCGTTCATCTGCCCAAACACCAAAGCGGCTTTACTACGGACAGAAGAGCCATCTTTTAGTGTAGACTCACCCATCTCGTTATAAAGGTCAATTCCTTCGCGTGTTCTCTCACCTACACCTGTGAAAACAGATAGTCCATCGTGAGCGGTTGCAATATTATTTATCAGTTCCATGATAATAACTGTTTTACCTACACCTGCACCACCAAACAGACCAATTTTACCACCCTTTGCGTATGGGCAAAGTAGGTCTACAGCCTTGATACCTGTTTCCAAAATTTCGGCAGTAGATGTCTGGTCTGCAAATCCCGGAGCTTTTCTGTGGATAGACCACTTCTCCTTAGAATTAACCGGTCCTGCATTATCAATCGGTCGACCGAGTACATTCATCATACGACCAAGTGTTTCGGTTCCTACCGGTACAGAAATCGGCGCGCCCATGTTTATGGCTTTCATGCCGCGTACAAGCCCATCCGTAGAACCCATTGAGATACAACGTACAACGTTGTCACCAAGGTGCTGTGCTACTTCCAACACGACCGAATCTTCTCCATCTGTACGCTCAATTTCAATAGCGTTGTAAAGTGCCGGCAACTCGCCGTCAAAGCGGATATCCAGTACCGCGCCTGTAATCTGGAGAACCTTGCCTGTATTTTTTTCTGCCAAGTGAAACCTCTCCTTTTAAGTAGGGCTATGCCCCTTCGACCACGCTTCCATTCGGAACAACGACTAACGCGGCGGCCGTGATTTTATTGTAATGCGTTTGCACCTGAAACAATTTCAGTTATTTCTTGGGTAATAATACTTTGACGTTGTCTGTTAAATTGAAGTGTCAATTTTTCAATGATGTCTCCTGCGTTTTTGGTTGCGGAATCCATACTTGTCATACGTGCAGCCTGCTCACATAACGCAGATGAAGCCATCGCCGCATAGATATACATGCTCAAATACCAAGGAATCACACTACGCAACACATTTTCCATGCCAGAGTCAAACTCAATCTCTCTATTAAGCGCAGATGCCGGATTCGAGTCGGGTTTCGCAAAAAAACCCAAATCTTCCCAGCTTTCACCATCTTCAATATCTACACCGACCACTCTGCGCATATAGTCGGGAGTAATAGGAAGAACTTTTCTTACAATCGGCTCCAAAGACAAAACAGTAAAAAATTGGGTGTAGACCAAGTAAACCTCATCAATCTGCCCATCCTCATACATTTTCACCAATTTGTCGGCTACTTGCTTAGCTTCTGCAAGACTTGGCGTTTCCGAAGGAGACGGAACATCAACCAAATTACCATTACGGCGTTTGTAATAGTCACGTCCCTTGTTACCAAGAGGTAATATTACAGGGTTTGTTCCATTTTCTTTTACATGAGCAGCCAGAGCTTTACACGCATTAGAATTGTAACCACCGCATAGTCCACGATTGCTTGTTATCAATACATATGCTGTATTTTTCACCTCGCGGGGTTTTACAAAAGGTTGCTCTAATGCACTCTCGTCGCTCACTGTCTTGTAAACGATGTCGAATGTATCCTGTACAGGTCGCCCGATGGCCGCTTTGTTATTACGCGCCCTTTGCAATTTGGAAGTCGCAACCAAATTCATAGCCTTGGTAATCTGTGATATATTTTTTACAGTTAACCTTCTACGCTTAATTGCCTTCATTGATGGCATACAAAGTCCTCCTCATGAATAGGGGCTTAGCCCCTATTCATCCTCGCTATGTCGAGTCGGGGCGGATTTAAAGGGTCGCCTTAAATGCGGCAATCGCACTCTCAATCGCTTCGCCTAGCTCTTTACTTATTTGTTTTTCTACTCTAATTTTCTCCAAAATATCGCTGTGTTTGTCGAGAAAATATGCGATATACGCTTTTTCTGTTTCCTGTATATCTGCCGCAGCAATATCACTAAAATGTCTTTTTGTCACAGCATAGAAAATGAGTACCTGTTGCTCTACCGGCAAAGGCGCGTTTTGCGGCTGTTTCAAAATTTCTACTATACGACGACCTTGGTCAAGACGCTCTAACGTGTCTTTTGTCAAGTCAGAGCCAAATTGTGCAAAGGACTCCAACTCACGGAACTGTGCAAGTTCCAAACGCAACGGGCCGGCCAGTGATTTCATGGCCTTGATTTGTGCCGCACCACCTACACGCGATACGGATAAACCTGGGTTAATCGCAGGACGTATACCCTTGTTAAAAGATTCAGACTCAAGGAATATTTGTCCGTCTGTAATTGAAATTACGTTTGTTGGTATATATGCAGAAATGTCACCTGCTTGTGTCTCTATGACAGGCAGGGCGGTAAGTGTACCTCCGCCACGTTCTTTTGTTAAGCAAGCGGCTCTTTCCAACAGACGCGAATGCAGGTAGAAAACGTCACCTGGATAAGCCTCGCGTCCAGGTGGACGACGAAGCAGAAGACTGAGTGCGCGATACGCTACAGCGTGTTTAGAAAGGTCATCATACACAACAAGAACATCACGACCTTCCTCCATCCACTCTTCACCAATGGCACAACCCGCATATGGCGCAATATACTGCATAGGTGCAGAGTCAGATGCATTCGCGCTCACTATACAAGTGTACTCCATCGCGCCTGCGTCTTCGAGAGTGCGCGCAACACGAGCTACCGTCGAAGCTTTTTGGCCTATTGCTACATACACACAGTATACTCTCGTGTCTTTTTCCCCAGCTTTTGGTGCGCCTATTTTCTTGTTAATAAGTGCTTGGTTGATAATTGTGTCTATTGCGATTGCTGTTTTTCCTGTTTGGCGGTCGCCAATAATCAACTCGCGTTGACCACGACCTATCGGAATCATCGCGTCAATCGCTTTTATTCCTGTTTGCATAGGAACGTTAACCTCTTGACGCTCAATAACACCAGGAGCTATACGCTCAACCACTCGTGTTTTTGTGGATTGCACGGGACCTTTATTGTCTACAGGCGCACCCGTAGGATCCACAACCCTGCCTAAAAGTGCATCACCCACAGGTACTTCCGCAATTCGTCCTGTACGCTTTACGGGGTCCCCCTCACTCACATGGTCGTCCGCACCCAGCAATACCGCACCTATACTATCCTCGTCAAGGTTTAACGCAATTCCGAAAAGTTCACCGGGGAACTCTAACAACTCACCGCTCATAGCATTGTTAAGTCCATAAACACGGGCGATACCATCGCCAACGTGAATTACGCTCCCCGCTTCGGCAACGTCCATTTTTGAGGAATAGGATTTTATCTGTTGCTTTATAATGGAGCTTACTTCATCAGGTTTGAGAATCATTCGCCGGCTCCCCTTTTATTTGGCCTTCGGCCGTCTATTTACTTAAAGGATTCTTTCATACTTTTAAGCATGGTTTTCACGGTACGGTCTAAAAAATAGCCGTCAACGTGTACACTTATACCTGCTATCACAGATGTATCAACTATTACAGTAACATCCACCGTCTTATTGAGCTTCTTGGCGAGCAGTGCCGTTAGCTGCTCGGCTTGTGTATCTGACAATGGTACAGCAGACACTATCCTTGCAGTAGTTTGTCGTTGGTGTGTCTTTATCATATCCACAAGCTTCTGAAGTGCAGGTAAAAGATAAGCTTCACGGTTTTTTGTGACACATAACCGCATAAAGCCAAGGAGGTCTTGGTGTACATGGTCACCAAAGGCTTTTTGCAAAAATGCAAATTTCTCTTCGGAAGATATGCGAGGGTGGGTCAACACACGTTGTGCATCTTCGTCAACTATGTTGTCTACCACCAACTGCGCTTGTTCCAAATAATCGTTTAACAAACCGCTTTCCTGAGAAATATCAAACAAAGCGGAAGCGTAACGGATTCCAAGGTCTGCCATGTTAAAGGCCTCCTAAACAGCCACTGTCTCCTTACTAAAAGCAGGTGTTGCTTCAAGCTCGGCAAGGGCTTCAGAAAATAACTTATCGTGAGCATTCTTATCTATGGTAGCAGAAATCAATTTTGCCGCCATATCAGTAGAGATATCAACGATTGCCTGATGTACCGCACCTTTGGTTTGCTCCAACTCGGTAGCGATGTCACGGCTTGCGCGTTCTTTTACATCTTGAGCCTCTGCTTTTGCAGTTTCAAGAATCTGGTCGCGCTTTTCGCCAGCTTGTTTGCGCGCCTCGTCAAGAATCGCGTTGCGCTCAACTTCAATATCTTTTACTTTCTGCTCATACTGTGTTTTCAGTTCTTCCGCTGTCGCTTTGTTTTGTGCGGCATCTTTTATATCACCCTCTACGCGGTCTGCGCGAGCCTGCAGAACTCTCCTTACTGGCTTATAAAGCAAATATGTTAGGAGTGCAGCGGTAATTAAAAAGTTTAGCAGGTTAGGCAACATATCCACGAACATTTGTAAATCCATGTCCAAGAGTGGCCTATAACGATTTGCAGTAAGAATAAATAAGAATTGAGGATTCAATTGAACCATCCTCTCAATTTTAACCTAAAAATGGCAAGATTGCTGCGCCTATTTGTTGTGGCACTGACAGCACATCAAGATGAGCGTTGATTAGCGGGTTTACGAAAATCAACAGGAAAGAAATTAACAGACCATAAACACCTGCTGTTTCTGCAAAACCACAACCGATAAACATCGTTGTAGAGATAGAACCCTTTGCTTCCGGTTGACGTGCAATTGCTGCTACGGCATTGGCGGCAACGTTACCTTGCCCGATTGAACAGAAAATACCGTTTAGTAGTGCAATTGCGGCAGCAATATGAGACATTGCTATGGCAAATGCCAAAGGATGATACATAGTAATTCCTCCTAAAAATTATTTATCTTAATCAGATGCCCACATCAAATAGTGGCTATTAACTCTCCGCAGCTACGCCCACAAATGTAAGGCTAAGCACGGTGAAAATAACCGCCTGAAGGGCACCAGAAGCAAGATCGAAGTACATATGCAGTGCTACCGGTAAAACAAACTGTGCAATTATAGGCGCGATACCATAAAGCAATGACAAAAGTATCATACCACCCAAGATGTTACCAAACAAACGGAAGCTCAGTGAAATCGGCCTTGCAAGCTCACCCATAATATTTAATGGCGCGAACACAAACACCGGCTCTAAGAAAATACCCTTCAAATAAGCTTTTGGTCTGTGGCGTATGCCTGCGTACTGTATAAGGAAGAAAGTTGTAAGAGCCAATGGAAAAGTCATGCCCCAGTCAGCCGTAGGTGGACGCAAACCAGTTATACCTATCAAGTTTGAAATAACCAAAAAAGCAAACAAAGAGAAAAACCATGGGGCAAAATACGCTACCGTATCATTGGAATTACCCCTGAAAAATTTTCCCCATGCATCTACGCACATCTCAATTACATTCTGCAAACCTGTTGGCCTATCCATAGGGTTCCATTTGTTTGATTTTATACGCACAACAACAGCAAGGATAAGAAGCAAACCCATGACTATCCATGTGTTTCTTGTTGTTTCTGTAACCAAAAACTCAATTGTTTCATTGACTCTAAAACTGGCGAAGACACTTATATCAAACATAACTAAATTGCCCCCCCATTATCTCTTTTTTATTCGTCGGCCAAGCGTGTGTCGTCCTCTGCTGCGCCGATTGTGTTTAGTTCATCAATTGCATCCTTAACGGCATCACTGCTTTTTGTAGATGCGACCAAGATTTCATCATTGTCTTTTAATGCATCTCTCAAGAAAAACCGCATGGAATGAGCAGCTACAGGAAACGCAAATATTCCGAAAAATGCACCCATAAAATTTACATACATGGGATTACCGGCTTCGTTTTGAACATTGGCATGGAAATACCCTGCAAGAAACAACACCACACCCGCAACTGCAAGTCGTAACAAATACTGACCTTTTAAGTACATGGCGGCCGAACGCTCTTCGCGCTTTAGTGAATTAATAACGGCACGCTTCATCAAAACAATTTTTATGACATTAACCGTAAGTGCAAACAAAACTCCTACAGAAAAAGGTATTGTATCTGCGGTTGTAGCTCTTCCATTAACACCCAGTACAGTAGCCATCAGGGTAGTCTCGCCAGATATGGACGCGAATAAAAAATAACTAACAGCCGCAATTATCGCACTAAGAACAACAATAACAATTATCATCTTGCCAGCGACTGCATCCATGGAGTATTCCATTTACACGCCCCTAATGGTACTTTTTTAAAACTTTTTTGCTATATCAAACATCGACTTAAAAGCCGCCATACAACCGATAATTGAAAAAACAATAACAAGCCAAGGGTCTGTACCAAACCTATTATCCAAAAACATCCCAAGCAAAACGCCCATCAACACACATACTGCCATGGTGACTGCTATATGCGTCATATAACCTATAGCACGCGCGATATTTTTTCTGTCCTGCTTGGTAATTTTCGAATACTTTTCCATATGGCTCCCTATAGTCCCGCGACGGACTTTAAAAAATTCAACAGGGCTATGATACCACATCTTTCAAATTGGTATATAAAGATTTTGTTAATTTTTTACGACTCATCAGCCAATGCATTTTTTAATGACTGCAAGACTTTCTTCTCTATGCGCGAAACCTGCACCTGGGATACGCCAATTGCTTTTGCGACTTCCATCTGGGTTTTGTCTTGGAAATACCGCAAAACTATCACTTGTCGTTCCTTTGGTTTTAGGCGTTCGATTAGCTGTTTTAGGGCAAGTATATTTATATTTTGGTCTTTATCCTCCATGTTTTGCGCGACTTTGTCTATAAGAAAGATTGGACTGCCATCGCCTTGGTAAATTGTAGCATGTAAAGATTCCACGTCCGTAGTCGCCTCGTTTGCAACGATTATTTCTTCTGCTGTGACACCTATTTCTGCTGCTAGTTCCCCAATAGTAGGTTGTCGTCCGTTTTTTGCAGTCAGCATTTCAGTGGCATACCGGGCTTTTGTCGCAAGTTCTTTCATGGGACGAGATACTTTTATTATACCGTCATCACGCAAGAAACGCTTTATTTCGCCAATTATCATGGGGATGGCATATGTGGAAAATTTCACATCAAAAGAAGAATCAAATTTTCGGATACATTTAAGAAGCCCTATCGCGCCAATTTGGAAAAGGTCGTCAGGCTCATAACCGCGCTTTGTAAATTTTTTTACGACAGACCATATAAGCCCGCTGTTTTCTTTTATCAGCCGCTCTGCCGCATCGTTGTCGCCTTCCTGGGCGCGAGCAATTAGTGCCAAAATTTCTGTCATTGCTGTTCCCCTAGTTCTTTTGCCAATGTTATTGTCGTGCCTTCGTCTTTTTTGGAACTAACTTCTACTTCATCCATAAACGACTCCATTACTGTAAAACCGAGACCGGAACGTTCCATCTCCGGCTTTGTTGTAAAAAGCGGCTCCTTTGCGGCCTCTATGTCTTCGATACCTATACCGCGGTCACTTATTTGTGCTTTTATTTTTCTGTTATCGGACGAAAGGGTAAGCGTAACAAATTCGCCGTCACGCTTATCCCCATAGCCATGAATGATTGCATTTGTTACTGCTTCTGATACCGCTGTTTTAAACTCCGTAAGTTGCTCCAACGTCGGGTCAAACTTTGCTATAAATGTAGATGCAACAACTCGCGCCATTGCTACGTTTTCTGGCAAGGCTTCCATTTCCAATTTTATCATCACATGCTACCCCCATGCTTTTTTATTGCTTCTTCCAAGCTGTTTTCGTGTGTTATTATTTTTGCGAGACCCGACATGTTAAAAAGTTTCATCACTGCCTCACTCATATTTGAGAGTACAAGTTTTCCGCCCATGGATTCTGCCTTCTTGTAACGACCTATAAACATTCCGATTCCCGAAGAATCCATGAATGTTACCTCCCCCATGTTAAATATAATGTGACGGCATGAAGATTTTTCGAAGGCCGAGTCTATCTGCACGCGCAATCTCTCTGCCGCGTGGTGGTCTATTTCGCCCATAAGCGCAACGACCAGGACTTTCCCTTTGATTTGTATATCCATACTTTCTCCTTCCAAAAAATGTAAATTACTCGTACTATAAATTAAAAATCTTTTGTGTGCAAGTGTTGATTTTTTATATGTTCTGGAATATAATACAAATAAATTGACAAAGTTTAAGATTTTGTCACAAAACCATGGAGGGGGGAAGCAAATATGAACATTCGCATGATGGCACAAAGCCAACTAGCACAAGGCGGTTTTAACGTTAGCGGCCGTTCTAATATTTACGACTGGTCAAGAAACCTTAACAACCGCATTAATTCACCTGACAGGGAGTCAAATACTTCTGCTTCCAATGAAACAGTAGTAGCAGGAAACAACATTCAAAATGCACTTGATGCATTGCAAGGTGCAGGGGGCGCACTGACAGGACGCACATCCGACGCAGAAGTCGCCACCGTACGTGTGGACAACGACCGTTTGCTTGCCGCCACACCACCGCGTGACATGAGAGTGGAAGTCCAGCAACTCGCCGCAGCACAAGCCAATGCGGGCGAAGCCCTGAATCACAATTATCGCTCTACAGGTACAGGCAATTTTACATTTGCCATAGAATCCTCTGACGGAAGAAACCATACGTTTAACATAAACATAGAAGCTTCCGACAGTAATGAGGATATACAACGTCGCATGGTAGAAGCAATTAACGCTCGCCGTGAATCTACGGGCGTAATGGCATCTGTTGCCTCTGAAGGCACAGGCGACAACCGCACAACAGCACTTACGCTGGAATCTACACTCACCGGCTCAAATAACCGCTTTACGGTAAGAGATGTACAAGGCGACCTTGCCGAAACAATGGGTGTAACCACCGTCAGCCGCCAAGGCCAGAACGCCGTATTTACCGTTAATGGTGCGCAACATGTTTCTCAATCAAATGAAGTTGAACTCCAAAGAGGAGTACATCTTACATTACAAGGCGTAGGTGTAGGTGAAAACGGCACAGATATTACATTTGCACGCGGCTCACAAGAATCCGTTGCCGCCGCTACCAACTTAGTAAACGCATTAAATAACGCACTCGGCAGCATAAACACAAATGCGGGTCGCGGCAATCAACGCATGGTGTCTGACATCCAAGGCATGAACCGTACTTTCGCATCAGCCCTGCGCAATGTAGGTATAAATGTGGAAAGCAATGGCCGTCTGACCATTGACCAAGAGCGTTTGCAACGCGCCGCAGAAGATGGAAGCTTGGGTCGCATGTTTGACTCAAACAGCAATTCTGGATTTGCTGCACGCGCCGGCAGAATCGCCAACAATGCTTCTTCTGGCTCGTACAGGAACACCGACCGACCCGCACCCGTACAAGTTACCTCGCCTAACAATATGTTCGACTTTGGTAACGCGGGCAACTCTTGGAACATGATGAGCTTATTTGTGTAAAAATAATATTTTTTAATCAGAGTAACGCGGGAGCTTGCTTTCGGATGACAATCCGAGCAGGCTCCCGCGTTTTTAGTTAATACATTTTGATAGTATAAGCTCGTTTGACTTCCCAAAACTGCCAAGTTATAATTGTGACAAATGTTTGGAAAATGTCCGAGGAGGCGAAAAATGCAATCAATAGTAAAGCGTGATAATGTTGAAGTTCCGTTTGATACAGGCAAGATAGCTGCTTGTATAGACAAGGCTTTTGAAGCAACAGGGGGATATGTAGGCGACGGAAAACGTGTGTCTTTCGAGCTTACGCTAAAAGTACTCAATAAATTAGAAGAGCAATTTGCAGACACATCCTTTACAGTAGAAAACGTACAAGACCTTGTAGAAAACGTACTCATCGAAGGCGGCTATACAAAAGTAGCGAAGGCATATATTTTATACCGCCAAAAGCGCACTGCTATACGTGAGGCGCGTAGTGAATTGATGGATGCAGTAGCCGAAATCGTTAGAGAGACAAATCGTGACAACGCGAATGTCGGAAATTCTCCCTCGGCAAAAGTATTACAAATTTCTGAGGCGGCATCCAAGAGTTATTATCTAAACCGTGTCCTTCCCGCAGAAGAAAGAACATCCCACCTAAACGGCGACATCTACATACAAGATTTATCTTGGTATGGGAAAACCCTGACGTGTCTGCAAATACCGCTGGGCCGCTTGCTAAAAAACGGATTTAACAACGGACACGGCTCTATCCGTTCGCCAAAAAACATACGCTCGGCCGGTGCGCTCGCAGCAATTATTTTGCAGAGCAACCAAAATGACATGCATGGCGGACAAAGCTATGCTTCTTTCGATAAAGACATGGCTCCATATGTAGAAATCGAGCGCAAGCGACAAGAAAAAAATCTGCGAGAGAATTTGGACACACTGGGCGTGACAGCAAACGAAGACGAAATCAAAACACTGGTGGACAAGCATACCTACCACGAGACCTTCCAAGCAATGGAGGCCTTTATATATAACCTGAACACAATGCATTCGCGGGCGGGAGCGCAGGTGCCGTTTTCCAGTATCAATCTCGGCACAGACACGACCCCTGGCGGACGCATGATTATCAAATGCTTCTTAGAGGCCTATGAAAAAGGTCTGGGCAAAGGCGAAACCCCTATTTTCCCCAACTTGATATTTAAACTAAAGTACGGAATAAACTTTGATGTTGATGACCCAAATTATGACCTCTTCCAAATTGCCATGCGTGTGGCATGCAAGCGACTCTTCCCGACGTTTTCATTCTTGGACGCGAGCTTTAACAGTTGCTTCGGTGACGAAGAAGTGGCGTACATGGGCTGCCGCACCCGCGTAATCGGTAATGTTGATAAAGACTCAGAAGTCACCGACGGCCGCGGAAATCTTAGCTTTACCTCTATAAACCTAGTGCGCCTCGGTATCCGAGCAGGCAACGATATTGGTAAGTTTTACCGCCTCTTAGATGAAACAATGGAAAAAGCGGTGAAACAGTTGCTCACGCGATATAATCTGCAAAAAAACTTGCGTGTGCTGGATTTTCCGTTCCTCATGGGGCAACATCTTTATCACGATAGCGAAGGATTAAAACAGACTGACACCATAGAAAAAGCAATAAAACATGGCACCCTAAGTATAGGATTTATTGGGCTTGCCGAGTGCCTCGTGGCACTCACAGGCAACCACCACGGTGAAAATGCAGGGTCACAAGCACAGGGCATTTCTATAGTGAGCTATATGCGCCGGATTTGTGACGAGGCAAGCTTAAAATATGGGCTTAATTTTTCTCTGCTCGCTACACCCGCCGAACAATTAAGCGGAAAGTTTACCGCATTGGATGTAGAGAAATACGGCTCGCTGCCCGGCATAACCGATAAAAAGTGGTATACCAACTCTTTCCACGTACCTGTGGAATGTAAAATCACTGCCTTGGAAAAAATAGCAATCGAAGGTGTATATCATCAATACTGCAATGCGGGGCACATTTCGTATGTAGAGTTTGCTTCTGCACCGGGACAAAACATCGAAGCCTTCGAAAATGTAATCCGCGCCATGGCAGAAGCCGACATGGGCTATGGAGCAGTCAACTTTCCACTCGACATCTGCCGCGAATGTGGAAAACAAGGCCTTCATAACGAAGAAAAATGCACAGGATGTGGCAGTACGGACATAAGCCGCGTCCGTAGAATAACAGGCTACCTTTCTACTTTAGATAGGTTTAATGACAGCAAATTGGCGGAAGAGCATAACCGCGTAAACCATGAGGAGTAAACTTTGAGAATAGCAGGTATCACATATGAATCTTTGGCAGACGGACCCGGCATACGTGTGGTTATTTTTGTGCAGGGTTGCGACTTGGGTTGCCCGGAATGCCATAACCCCGACAGTCACTCAAAAACAGGCGGGCGCGAACATACCGTGCGTGAGGTAATCCGCATGATACGCAAACCCGGTCCGGGACGTAAAATGGTAAAGGGTGTAACATTTTCCGGCGGTGAGCCATTTTTGCAAGCAGGTGACTGTGCGCAAATTGCATTCGAGGCAAAGCGGATTGGCTGGGATGTCACGACCTTCACAGGTCACACATATGAGGAGCTAATGGCACGCGAGGACGCGGACATACGCGCACTCCTTGACCTTACAGATTACCTTATAGACGGCCCATATATCCACGAAGAGCGCGACATCGGCTTGAAATTTCGTGGCTCTACAAATCAACGTCTAATTGACATGAATGCCACACGTAAGCAAAACGGTAAAATAAAATTGTATTATGGCAACTAAAAAGGAGAAGAATAAATGTTAAATGAATACTTGTCATCCAAACCACTAAATGAGCTAAATACAGAAATGCTAACATTCACTGCAAATCTGGAGATGGTAGCACGCGGTAATCCACAAATCGCAAAGAGCATATTGCAAGAGCTGATAGACCAACGTAGTCATCTAAAGCTAATTGCCAGCGAAAACTACTGCTCCCTCTCCACCCAAAGTGCGATGGGCAACCTGCTCACTGACAAATACGCCGAAGGTTTTGTGGGCAACCGCTTTTATGCGGGATGTGACAATGTGGACAATATAGAGGCGATTGCCTGCGACGAAGCAAAAAGGCTCTTTGGGGCAGAACATGCCTATGTACAGCCACATTCGGGTGCTGATGCTAATCTCGTGGCATTTTTGGCAGTATTGCGCAAGAAATTTCATACAACAGAAAATATCTTAAACCTTCCTAAGGACGAATGGGAAAAAATCCGCAAAGACATGGGCAATCAAAGGCTCCTTGGTATGGGTCTCTATTCTGGCGGACATCTCACTCACGGTTATAGACATAATGTCTCAGCACAACTTTTTGAGGTGTTTAATTACGATGTGAACGAAAACACAGGGTTGCTCGAATACGACAATCTTCGCAATATGTTACAGGAGGTAAAGCCTCTCATCTTCCTGATTGGCTTTAGCGCGTATACGAGAAACATCGACTATTCCCTACTCCGTCAGTATGCAGACGAAGTCGGTGCGGTCATGGTCGTAGACATGGCGCATTTTGCAGGCCTCGTCGCGGGGGGTGCAATCTCGGGCAAATACAACCCCATCCCCTACGCAGACATCGTAACTACCACAACCCACAAAACCCTACGTGGACCGCGTGGCGGCATGGTGTTGTGCAAACAAGAATACGCCGAATTTGTGGACAAGGGCTGTCCGCATGTACTGGGAGGTCCCCTGCCACATGTGATGGCCGCAAAAGCTATCGCATTTAAAGAGGCAAACTCGCCTGAGTACAAAGCCTATGCAGCAAAGGTGGTCGAAAACTCCACCCATCTGGCCGCCACCCTTGTCACGAAAGGAATCCATGTACAGACAGGTGGCACTGACAACCACATAGTACTCGTTAACGTAGAAAAGCTGGGCATAACAGGTCGCCAGGCAGAACTGGCTCTTAGAGAATGTGGCCTAACCTTAAACCGCAACACCTTGCCGGGAGATAAGTATGGCCCATGGTATACCAGCGGACTACGTTTTGGTACACCTGCGACTACCAGCTTGGGGATGGGCAAGCCCGAAATGGAAGAAATCGCCGACATCATAGCCACTACCCTAAAATCCATCACCGCCAACTTGGATAAAAATGGCAACAAATCCAAAGCAAAATACACGCTGGCAGAAAACGCAAAAGAAACAGCAATAAAACGTGTACACTCCTTGCTGGATAAATATGTACTTTACCCTGAAATAGATGTAGAATTTTTGCAAAAAAACTTGAAATAGCATTAAAATCATGATATACTCCCTGTCGTTGACCGTTTACCCTCGTGGCGGAATTGGCAGACGCGCCAGATTTAGGTTCTGGTGGGAGACCGTGCAGGTTCAAGTCCTGTTGAGGGTAGTGAAGTATTTTAAAACCGGCTCTGAAAAATTTTCGAATTTTTAAGGCCGGTTTTGTTTTTAGGAGCATAACAAATGATAAAAATAGCCATCTGCATAGCATTAACACTTCTTAGCAGCTTTGCATTTATGTTGTCCGCTAATCCTTTTGGTGGAGCGGTTTTTGCTGTCGTTGTATTTTGGCTTTATATGCAAGTTTCTTCTGTGCGGAGGGCGGAGTTTGTTTTTGCAATCCTCATTAGCATTGCATATGTGATTGGGATTTCTTTCACTCGATACAATGCATTTTTTGGTGCTTTGCATTCGCTTGTTATTTTTGCAGGGTTTGTACCGTTTTTTTATGCGGCTGTTTGTCTTTTGGCAGACAAGGTTTTGGCATTTACAATTGAAAATAGCGGAGAGGGGCGATTTAGTAATTTTTTCGCCCCTTTTATTTTGTTTTTAATTGCATGGTTGCCTTATTTTTTTATTTACTTCCCGGGCAATTTGATAAATGACAGTGTAAGGCAACTTGCACAGTTTGAAGGGCTTGCGCCATATAGCAACCATCACCCCATCATTTCTACGTTTTTCATGGGAATTTTTTATAGAATTGGCGGACTCGCTCTTATCACTATCATTCATAATATGATGATGGCGGCGGCGTTTTCTCTCGCACTTATATATTTAAAAAAATGGGGCATAGCGTATCGCGTGCGGCTTGTAGTTATGCTCTTTTTTGCGGTATTTCCCGTTTTTGGTATCTGGGCGCAGACGATTTTAAAAGATACACATGCGGCGGCTGTTATGTTGATGTTTGTACTCTTTTATATTGATTTGCTGCGCAGGTTTTCTCGCAGGCGGCTATTTCTTTGTTTAGTAGCGGCTGTAGTGGCATCACTGTTTAGAAACGAGGTCGTTTTTGTTGTTGTTCCTTCGATACTCGCTTTGATTTTTGTCCATACCCGACGTAAACGGCGCGTGGTTTTGGCGGCTTGTGCCATTGGTGTTTTTATTGTGGTGCGACTCATCGTAGGTGGCGCAACGGCAGTCACTGACGCAGAGCGCGGCAGTGTACGTGAGGCCTTGTCCGTTCCATTCCAACAAACCGCACGCTTTATGCGTTATCATCAGCTCACCGATACAGAACGAGCTGTTTTGGCCGCTACATTTGAAAATTACTATCTGCTGGGAGAGTTGTATGACCCTCGGATTTCTGACCCCGTAAAAAATCGCTTCATTGAGGGCGCGGATTTGGGTGCGTATTTTAGGACTTGGGCGGCTATGGGTCTGCGTGCGCCGCGTACTTATCTGGAGGCGGCTATCGCTGTGTCTTTTAGCTATGTTGTACCATTCGGACCTGACTGGATGATTGTTTGGTGGGAGAGCAGTCACGATGTAATACCCTTGCTGGAGCGTGACGACATTGGATATGCGTTTTCAAATCCGGAGATGAGGGTTTTACCTGTACTTGGAATGGAATTTTTGGGCAGGCTGCCTATTATCGGGGCGTTCTTCCATACAGGCAACTACACTTGGGCTATGGCGTTTTTGGCTTTACTTCTTGTAAATAAAAAAATGTGGAGCAAAACACTTTACTTTTTGCCCGCTTTAATGATAATTTTAGCATGTATGGCTTCGCCCGTGCATGGTTTTTGGCGGTATTATCTGCCGATATTATTTATGTTTCCGGTGCTTTCAGCATTGGTATTGAAGGAGTTGCAAGATGACACATATTAGAAATTTTTGCATAATCGCACACATTGACCACGGAAAATCTACGCTTGCAGATAGGCTGATTGAGCTGGCAGGCGTGTTAACAAAACGTGAGATGCAGTCGCAGGTTTTGGATAACATGGACTTGGAGCGTGAGCGTGGGATTACAATAAAGGCGCAGAGTGTACGCCTTGTGTATAATGCGCCCGATGGACAGGAGTATATCCTCAATTTAATCGATACCCCGGGTCACGTAGACTTCACATACGAGGTGAGCCGTTCACTGGCGGCCTGCGAAGGGGCTATTCTTATAGTGGATGCCGCGCAGGGCATAGAAGCACAGACGTTGGCAAATGTATATCTCGCGCTGGACAATAATCTCGAAGTCCTGCCCGTGGTCAACAAGATTGACTTGCCATCTGCCGACCCCGATAAGGTAAAGGCTGACATCGAAAACATTATTGGACTCGATACCGATGGCGCACCGCTTATTTCTGCAAAAAACTCGCTTAACATCCAGCATGTTTTCGACCGTGTGGTAAGCGCGATTCCCGCGCCAAAAGGCGACCCTGACGCACCGCTGAAAGCTCTTATTTTCGATTCAATTTTTGACGCTTACAAGGGTGTCATTGTTTTTATCCGAGTGATGGACGGCGTAATTAAAAAAGGCACTAAGGCATATTTTATGGCAACAGATAAGCAATTTGAAATTGTAGAGACAGGTTATTTCGGACCGGGCAAGTTTATCCCATCAGACAGCCTAAGCGCGGGTGAAGTAGGCTATATCACTGCAAGTATAAAAAACGTGCGTGACACAAATATAGGTGACACCGTCACAGAAGTTGGGCGAAAAACCCCCGAGCCATTCCCCGGGTACAAAAAGGTGAATCCCATGGTCTACTGCGGTATTTTTCCATCGGACGGCGCGAGATACACCGACCTGCGTGATTCTCTGGAAAAGCTACGCCTAAATGATGCATCGTTGCAGTTTGAACCTGAAACATCCGTAGCGTTGGGTTTTGGTTTCCGTTGCGGCTTCCTTGGACTGCTCCATCTGGAAATCATACAAGAACGCCTTGAACGTGAGTACAACCTTGACCTCATCACCACCGCACCCAGCGTAATCTACAAGGTCTACCAAACAAACGGCGAAATGCAGGAGCTATCCAACCCCGCCGACATGCCCGACCCCTCCCGCATAAAATACATGGAAGAGCCAATTGTAAAGGCCGAAATCATGCTACCCAAGGATTACATGGGTCCTGTAATGGAACTCTGTCAAGAACGCAGGGGTGTATACCTCGACATGGAATACATGGATGCGACTCGTGCAATACTACGCTATGAGTTGCCACTAAACGAAATAATCTACGATTTCTTTGATACATTAAAGTCACGCAGTCGTGGTTATGCATCCTTTGACTATGACCTAAAGGGCTATGAGCAATCAGACCTCGTAAAGCTCGACATACTTGTCCACCACGAGCCTGTGGACGCTCTGTCATTTATCGTTTTTGCAAAAACAGCGGCGGAACGCGGCAGGAAAATGGCAGAGAAGCTAAAAAAAGAAATCCCGAAACACCAATTTGAAATCCCAATCCAAGCCTGTATAGGCAGTAAAATAATAGCACGTGAAACAATAGGTGCGATGCGCAAAGATGTTTTGGCAAAATGCTATGGCGGCGATATTACACGTAAGAAAAAACTGCTTGAGAAGCAAAAAGAGGGTAAAAAGCGTATGCGTAGCATAGGCTCGGTAGAGGTGCCGCAGCAGGCGTTTATGAATGTGTTGAAGCTGGATGAAGCATAGGGTTATGGAGGTGCAGTAATGCGAAATGCTTTAATGGCATTGGTTTTTTTTAGCATAGTTTTGACGAGTTGCGCTTATAGCAACACGGCATATAACGATGACGCATTGCCTGTTGATTATGATTTTTTCGAAAATTCCTATGAATCGACCGTAGAATTGATTGATGTCAAGGAGGCTCTTGAAATTTTTGGCGAGGGCGTTGAGGCATATGTATATGACATTGAAACAGGTTTGACATACAAGGTGCGGAGGGTCATTGGCGGTTACAACACTTTGGCCGATGTAGAAACCTTGACGCAACATGATACCGACATATTATTGGAAACAGCAGGCGGCGAATGGAATGTCAGAAGAAGGGCTGTAATCGTGACTGTCGATGAGAGACGGATTGCGGCTTCAATCGCACCGTTTGAACATTCCGGCAGTGAAGAACATCCCTTTGGTGACATAATTGATAATCGTAGTGGAGGAACGGGTACGGGCATCAACCTGAACTATATAAGGGGCAATGGCATGGTTGGTGTGGTGGATATTTTCTTTTTTAACAGCTTGGTCCCGGGGATTAATAGGGTTGACCCTCGCCATCAAGAAATGGTGATAGAGGCTTATGAGCATGGTCGGAGTTAAGCTATTATTTTTTTTGTTAATATTTTTTTTGCCCTTAAACGCATATGGCGCAGACAGGGGTGTTTTGGTAGAGGAGTATCAAGTCAATATTTACAGAGCGAGAGTAATTGAAGTAGTGGAGGAGCGGGAGTTTAGGGATACAGTCATACAAACCCTCCGTATCAGAATCTTAAACAGGGATTTTATAAATCACGAAACAACAATAACAAACACTCTTGTAGGAAATCCATATGACATACGCCTGCGCCGCGGGAACAGAATAACAACACACATGGAATTTAGTGCTGACAACGAGCCGTTATTCTTTTTTCATGGATACGACCGAACTCTGCCACTATTTTTTTTAGTGTTGTTTTTTGCTGTATGCATTATAGCTTTGGGCAGACTTAAAGGTGTTAAAGCCTTGATTTCGTTGATTATTATCATATCGCTTATTGTATTCGGGCTGATTCCGTTATTGATTAGGGGGCATAACCCGATTGTTTTTTCAATTGTCACATGCATACTTGCATCTGTTGTTTTTTTTGGCATTTATTATGGGGTTGGAAGAAAATCAATTTCGGCTATAATTGGCGTATCCGGGGGACTACTGATTGGCGGAATCATTGCATATCTCTTTGGGGTGTTTGCAAGGATTGCAGGCTTTTCGCATGGGGACGCTCAAATGTTGCAATACTTACCTCACGGCTATGCCTTTGATTTTAGGGGATTGTTGTTTGCCGGGATAATCATCGGCGCGCTGGGTGCTTGTATGGATGTGGCAATATCTATTGCGTCCGCGCTCACCGAAATAAAATTGCATAACCCAACCATACAGAAGAAAGAACTAATCGAGTCCGGTTTTAATATAGGCAGGGATATTATGGGTTCGATGGTAAATACCCTTGTATTGGCCTATACGGGAGGCTCCCTCGCAACGGTTATGATTTTTATGGGCTTTGATATGGGGTTTAGCGAAATAATCAACTTAGAATCTATTTCAACAGAAATAGTCAGGGCAATCGCCGGAAGTCTCGGGTTATTATTTGCCATTCCCCTAACCGTATTTGCTTTTATTTTTCTTGACAATGAAAAGGAGGATAGATGATGAAACAAATAAAACAGCTGATGATTATCATATGCATAATCTGTGTTTTTTTGCCGACTGCGGCTTTAGCTTGCCCGGGCGGCGATGAGTTTGGGCGACCCTATTTTGAGGTTTGGAACAGAGACTGGACAACCAAAACAATGTTTTACTCCCTTGACCAACACTTTTACAGGAGGGAGTTGTGTACCATTACTTATGAACATTCTTCGCGAGAATCTTTCTCATTTCCGATTGTGGGTCAATCAGTCCTCCCGATGTACGGATACAGAAACTGGGGCGAAATCAACTACCCTAGTAGTGTTTCGGTGTCAGGGACAGACTTCCTCATGTTTGTCGGGCTGACAAATACCTTTAGGCAGTTGAGAGCGATTGCAGAAAACAATGAAGCTGACGAAGTATTCTATGATATTTTGGTACACAGGCTACATGCTACCGATGGAACGGATGATAATTTTTTCCGCGCACAGAGTAGATTTGATGATGGTGGCTTTACACAAGCGTTGCCTCAAATACTAAGGATTGAGGCAGGGATTATCTTTGAGGATATGGTTTTTACCGAAATGCAAGACGATATAACTGCATTGGATAGTTTGCATGACACTATCGAAGTTTTTGTGCAAAAACATGAAGGTATTGATGTAAACAATGTCGTAGCAATAAATCTTGATAGGGAGTTGCACGAAATAGACAGAATCCCTTTGAGTTTGCCACGAGATGATACGATTCGATTTGTCATATATGAGTCAGGGACTTATGCCTTCGTATTAAACGATTTTGCAGACTTTCTGTCACCGGAATCACTATACGAACAAGACCCGGTCGAAATTTTATATGAATACGAGTACAATCAAGAAACACCCGACGCAGCAAACATAAGCGGCGTGGTAGCCATTTTAATTGCATTGGTCGTAGTCGTAGGGATTATTGCTCTTCTGATGAAAAAGAAACAGCCGAAGAAACGGTCAAGGAAACATTAGAGAGGGACGTTTTAGATATGTCTGACAATCAAATAACCAAAACACAGGAAAAAATACTGGCGGTACGTAACAATATCGAAAAAGTAATGGTCGGCAAGACCAAGGAAATAGAACTAATCCTTTCTGCACTGGCGGCGGGTGGTCATGTGCTTATTGAGGATGTACCCGGTACAGGCAAAACCACGCTGGCAAAAGCCCTCGCGGCTTCTATCGATGGGACATTTAAGCGGATTCAGTTTACACCTGACCTTTTGCCGACAGACCTCACAGGGCTTAATGTTTACAGTCCAAAAACAGGCGAATTTACATTTCGGCCGGGAGGGCTTTTTACAAATATTTTGTTGGCGGATGAGATTAACCGCGCCACGCCGCGCACGCAGTCCGGGCTTTTGGAATGCATGGAGGAGCGTCAAATCTCCATAGATGGGCAGACATATCCGCTCGCATCGCCATATTTTGTAATAGCGACACAAAACCCGGTGGATACACATGGTACATTTCCGCTACCCGAGGCACAACTCGACCGATTTCTTATGCAGGTCGAAATAGGATACCCACATCGCGAAGGCGAAGCCGATGTAATCCAACGATTTCTTGCACCCCAAGAAAAAACGCCATTGGAATCACTAAAGCCCGTCTCCACCGCAGAAGATTGGAACGAAATCCGCAAAATCGCAAGCGCGGTCACTGTCCACCGCGATTTATGCCTATATATCGCAGACCTAGCCACCCATATAAGGCGCAACGAAAGGATTACGTTGGGTATAAGCCCTCGTGCATCACTGCATCTCGCACAGGCATCACAGGCCTTTGCCTTGTTAAACGGTCGTGATTTTGTCACACCCGAGGATATAAAAGAACTCGCACCTATTTGTTGGGCGCATAGGATTTCTAAACGAGATGCTGTACGCTCCGCACTTTCTGCCACGCCTGTGCCTACGGAGAGTTTTTGATGACCACCCTGGGTATTTTTGTCGCCCTGCTTCTTGTCATGATTTTTATCAGGAAAGCATACAACTCATCCTGCTTAGAAAATGTTGATGTGTCACTGACCATGAACGCTTCCCGCGCCACCGAAGGCGATGAGTTAATCCTTAAAGAAATCGTAAGCAACCGAAAATGGCTACCCCTTCCGTGGCTTAGTGTAAAATTTCAGATTGACCGAGAGATTGTGTTTGCCGACCAAACCGACGCGGCGGTCTCTGATATGTACTATCGGCATGACCTCTTTCATATACTGATGCATCAAAAAATCACACGCCGCCTTCGTTTTAAATGCACAAAGCGAGGGGTTTATGCCATACGTGGGCTGGAAGTAACGGCATGGGATATTTTGATGGAAAACAAGTACATACGCAACTTTGAAACATCGACTACATTAGTTGTGTATCCATCGACCATTCCCATCTATGAGACGGATGCACTCTGTACTCGTGTATATGGGCATTTGCGTACGGTTTATCAGATTTATCCCGACCCATTCTCCTTCCGCGGCATACGCGAATATGCATTTGGCGACCCCATGAAAAACATAAATTTTAAAGCATCGGCCAAGACGCAAGAGCTGATGGTAAACATCCAAGACTTTTCTAATGCCCGCGAGGTTGTTTTTATTCTTGACACACAACGCCATCCCGCCCTTTTTGACGAATACTACGAAGAACGCTCCATTAAAATCATCGCATCACTCACAGAGAAGTTTCAAACACAGGGCATAACTTTGTCGTTTTGGTTAAACCATTCAACCCCTGTCACAGAGGGAAGAGGTGCGGCACATAGCCTGAAAATATTGGAGGCTTTGGCATACATTACCTTTGGGACGGACAAGTCGATTGCTGATGTCATACAAAGGGCGGACTCCGCCACATCCGAATACTGGCTAATTTCGCCCTATCATGCAAAAACCACCGAATCCGCCTTTGAAGCACAACGCAAAAAAGGCACAAGAATAGTCTGGCTAATCGCAGGAGAAAAACCCAAGGATTTGGTATGTAGTGATGATATAATATTTGTGTAAAATCGTTACACTTTGCATTTTTTGCAAAGCTTGGTTATAATCTATAAAGATACATAATATTTTAGGGGGACGGAAATGAAACGTCTACAGCTAAGAAAGAAGCTTCCCAAGTTAGCAAAACGTAAAGTAAAGCTACCAAAAAACAAACAACAAATCTGGGTATACAACGAAGGCAAACTGGAGCAGGAGCGCATATGTCCCGAGAGGCTAATGCGTCTGATTTACGAAAACCCCGTTGGCGGGGCTTCTTTGCTATGGCTGGTTAAGCGCAAGGCTATTAGCCGTTTGTATGGGCTGTACTGCCGCACGCCGCTTTCTGCTAAAGGCATACCGCAGTTTATCGAAAAGTATGGCGTGGATATGACAGGTTGCCATGGTACGTATAGGAATTTTGCACAATTCTTTGCCAGAGAAAAGTCGGATGTGGTTTTCCCTGACTCTCCAAACTCACTCGGGTCGCCATGTGAAGGACTTGTTTCCATTTTTTCTGATATAAAACCCGAGCAGATTATCGCGGCTAAGGGTTCACATTTTTCTCTTACGGAGCTGTTTGCGGACTCGCATCTTGCGGAGGAATACAAAGGCGGCACGATGGTAAGTATAAGACTCACCCCTGCAAATTATCACAGGATGCATTTTTTTGATACCGGTGTGGTAGAAAGTACCCGCATGATAAAAGGCGACCTATACTCTGTAAGCCCACTTGCACTAAAGCGTGTAATGCGTCTGTACTGCCGAAACAAACGCGCCCTCATCAAGTTTAAAACAGAAAACTTTGGCGATGTGGTACTCGTGGAGGTAGGTGCGACCTTTGTGGGTAGCATCGTGCATTGTTTCAAAGACGGACAGAATGTAGAACGCGGCGACGTTGCAAGTTATTTCAAACCCGGCGGCTCACTTGTGCTTATGTTTTTGAAAAAAGGTGCGTTTACGCCAAACCCCATATTAGTACAGCACACCTCCGATGGTATAGAAACAAAAATACCCATAGGTGAAATGCTTGGAGGCTCTCAACCTTGAACCTTTTTATAAGGCTTTTTCCCGCACTAAAGCATTTGAATATCCCAAACGCAATTACTACGCTTGGGCTTACTTTTGGAATCTTTGCGTGCTATTTCCTTACACAACAAAATTTGAGGATGGCAGTCGTCCTGCTTTTTTGTGCAGGTGTGATGGACGCAGTGGACGGCTATGTGGCAGAAAAGCTTAATCAACAGACCGAGTTTGGACAATATGTAGATACACTTGTGGATTTTTTTACATGCGGAATAGTACCTGTGTGGATGGTTTTTGATTTGCTCGTTGGTGACGCTTTTTTTGACAATGTACTCATCGTAGTCGCATTGGTTTTTTACTGCACATGCGCATTGTGGCGTTTGGCATATTACAATATCATCGAGGCAGACAAATCCTTTACAGGCTTGCCCGTACCCGGCTCTATGATGGTTGTCACCATGGGCGTGTGGTGTGTGGTTAAACTGGGTTTTCCTATGTGGGTCTCTGCCATTACGTTTTTTGTCATCGGCATGTTAATGGTATCGGGTATCACCCTAAAAAAATATGGCTGGTGGCAAAAAATCATGAGCGCGCTTGGATTAGTCTTTGTTTTGCTCGTGATTTTTACTTAAATTTGCCACAGCATACCATCGGCTACTTTGGCGGCTTCGGAGCCGCCTTTTATTATGCGTACAAGCTCCAACGCAAATTCTATGGAAGTACCCGGGCCTTTTGAGGTCGTTATGTTTTCGTCTGTTACGGTGGTAGTAATGCCTATGTGAGCGGCTTGCAACCTGCCTTCCATCGTAGGATAGCATACAGCGGTTTTGTCTTTAAGGAAGCCCAATTCTCCAAAAACAGTGGGCGCGGCGCAAATAGCGGCGAATTTTCCGCCATGTGCGTAGTGATTGCGCAACATTTCTAACAAAAGTTCATGTTTTTTGAGCTTGCTCGTACCGGGGCCGCCGGGCAGGATTAGCATCGCGCCGTGATTGTCCTGCAACTCATCCAGTATCATGTCAGCCTTCACCAAAATCAAATGCGAGCCAATTACATCATGTTTGCCCGTGAGTGATACACTCGCCGTTTTTACTCCGCCACGTCGCAGTATATCCAGCACCGCCACAGCCTCGATTTCTTCAAAACCATCTACAAGGAAAAGAATTGCTTCGTACATAATGTTAGTCCTCCAGTTTTGTCACTGATTCCCGCTGTATAATACGTGGTTTTATCAGGCTTGTTGCATTGTAGCCGGGGTTGTCTATGGTTTCCAGCATATTTTTTGCGATGAGTCTGCCGAGTTTTGCTTTTGGGTGAACGACTGTCGTGAGTGGCACCTTGCAGAGTGCCGCTATATCAGTGTTGTCCATCCCAATGATGGAAATATCCTGCGGGACATTAAATCCTGCCGATGTGAGTACATCCACCAGATGTGCCGCCAGCCTGTCATTGTAACAAACAACGGCGGTACAGCCCTCCAACCGTTTAAAAAGCCGCTCCGAGCCTTTGAAAAGCTCTATTTCGTCCTCATTTGTATACCACAATGTCTGCCATGGGGTATAAGGCATGGCGGCGGCAAAAAGTGCCTCCACATAGCCCTGAAAACGTAACGCCCCCTGCACCACATCCGATACAAAAAAGCCTGCGATTTTTTTATGTCCCGCCGCGATTAAGTACTCTGTTGCCAAACGTCCTGCGGCTACGTCATCCATACTCACATACGGAAATGCCCGACCCTCATGATAGCCGCCTAAGTAGATGAGATGTATGCCCCTCTCCTTGATTTCGTCCAAAATATAACTGCGCGGGTTAAAGAGGCGACTGCGTGCAGGGTCCAGAATAATGCCTTTTACTCCACTTTCTATGAAGGAGCGCAATGCCTTGTATTCTATTTCAATCTCATACTCCGAAAGGGCGAGCTGTATAGAATAATCATTTTTTAACAAAACACTCTCTATACCATGCAAGATTTCTGAATTAACATAGCCAATAAAGCCCAAAAGCACCCCTATACTACGCCGCGCACCACCCGCGTTTTGCGTAGATACAAAAGTCCCCACACCCTGCCGCCGCTCCAAGATGTTTTCGTACTCCAAAACACCCACCGCTTGGCGCACAGTCTGGCGACTAATGCTGAAAATCTCCATCAGCTCGCCTTCTGAATAAAACTTGTCTCCATTTTTAAGGTTGTTAATTTCGATTTGCTGTTTTACCCATTCTACGACTTTAGCATATTTGGCCTGCAACCCTAACACCCCTTTTTATGTAAAAAAAGCAACTGATGGTATTGTACCACCAGTTGCTTTGTGTGGCTAGACTATAAAATAATTTCGAAGCTCCTTGTTGTATCGTCCCAATCCACTACCGCGCCGAAGAAGTATGCAACAAACCTCGCGGGCAACATTGTCCTTCCATCGACAATCATCGGCGGAACATCCATACCCAGTGCAGAAAGCTCCGGTGTAATAACTCCGATGGGTACGATTAGTGTTTGGCCGTCTTTTGTGAGTGATACCTGCCGTGTTGCGTCGTCCCAGCCTACCTCTGCGCCAAGCGCGTATGAGATAAAGCGTATGGGAAGCAGTGTTCTGCCGCCTTCGACGATGGGCAATACGTCCATGGCCAGAGACATTGCGTTGTCGGCAAGGTCTACTATGAAGTAGGAGTCAAGACCGATAACGAGTCTGCGTAATTCTTCTACATACTCAATGGTGAAAGAGCCTGTAAACTCCGCCTCGAATACGAAATAGCCTGTATCTGTATCAAATCTGCCGCCGATGATTTCGCCGTCCTCTGTGACTGCTACCAGTCTGTGGACATTAACGCCTTCGAGGTCAAAGTCAGCAAGTGATACAAGTATTCGCATGGGCGATACGGGAAGATGTGTGACCGCCACGGTGTAGAGTACACTGTCATTGCCTTCTGCAAATCCACCCGGTGCCTGGGTGGTGGTTGCTTGTGGTTCAGCCGGTTGTGTACCTGCCGGTCTTACGATTACAGCACCGCCGCCGCCCGGTGGTCTCGGTCTGACGACTTCTCCGGGTGTTGTGCCACATGTGCATGGGTCGTTGTCACAGATGTCGCAGAGGTCATAATCTCCGTCATCGTCACCTTGTTCCAGTACGACGAGACTAAATATTTCGGATAATGCTGTCACACCGCGGAATAGTGTTGCGGTAAGGACAACCGATACATCGCCGTCTGTCGGGCGGGTTACAACGCCGGTCGCCGCATTTAGGGTTGCAGGACGGCTGGAGTGCCACGCGATAGACACGCCGTTGATGGATGTCGGCAAAGTGCCGAGGTTTGTTCTTACTTCGCTTTGCAACGTGTTTTCTCCGCGTATGCTGTCCCATGTGATAGCCGCCAAAGCGTCTGCCACGGCAATCCTGTCTAAGCAGGCAGGACAATCATTATCATCACAGCAGTAGAAATTAACACGTTCCAATACGATTTCATAAATATTAAAATCGGGATGCGGCCCTACGCCATAAGCACCGAACTGGACGCGAATAGAACCGGCAGGTTCTTCGCCCGCGATAGAATCCAAGTCAAACTCTACAGAAGCAGTCCAACCGTCCGCAGGAGTTCCGCTGATGGTAGAGCCGGGTAGACTTGCACCGGGGCCAAACCATGGCGGGACATCCCTTCTTATTAATATAGGTGTCGTACCACCACTGCCGACAAAGGTCAGGCGATATGTCTGGCTCGGTACAAGGTCAAATGACTCCAGCACCACGTCTAAGCCAAACCAATAGTTATCTCTGTCGCTTACTGCAATACCTCTGGTATTGCCGGGCGTGTTGATTATTTCAAACGATGCGTCATCACTGTTTGTCAGATGCGGCCCCAGGTCATCAGCAATCGCCGCGCCCAAAGGCAGAGCCTGAACATAATCACATTCGGACATTCTCCACATCTCTACAACAGAGAACTCGGGTGGTACACCCAAAATCACATCAAGCTGAATCGTACTAAAGCTTATATGGCCTCTTCCACGATGTGTCTGACCCGGAGAAGCTCCGGAGTTATTAGTGAGTGTGATATACAACGCGCTTGCATGATTTGTGCCATCGAAAAGGAATGCAGTGGGGACTGAAACGGTGGCAACCGCAGGGGCATCACCGGCAGTTTGGTGTACAGATACATACATTCCATTGCCCGACACAAGATGTGTGACACCCTGTGGGTCAACACCGGGACCTACGGACAAATCTGTCCATGTTAAAATCCGTCTGTTTTGGAAGCCTGATGGCATATTGAATGTCAGGAGAGCCGAAGTAATGCCGTCAGGTGCAGTTTGACTGAAATTGTCCAAACATAATCTAAGCACTACAAAGTCTCCTGCATAGGTGGGTTCGTTTAATAGTATTGAGCCTGAGGCACCCGGGCCGACAAGGCTGACTCGGGGGTCTACAAATGTGGGCATGGGTGGATTAGAAGTAGGATTAGACGTATTGTCTCCCATTACAACCCATACCAGCTCTTCCAGCTCGGGTGGTGCCGCCCATGCTTCAATGATAATGCCCAGTTCTACAACTTGCTCATGGTTTTGTGGGTTAAACACTCGGTCACGAGTACCGTTACCGACTGCAATCCTGTCAGGCATTTCGAAATATCCACGCAGGGTTATTTGTTGCTCACCCATAAATCCGGGCAACAAAGCGATATTGTCAAAGTCCCACTCCGGGAATACGTGATAACCCCAGCCGCGCTCGGTTTCAATCCATGCGGTATCGGGCAAATCCCATTCTTCTACAGGTGTGCCGTGAGGTATGACAAGTCTTCCGCCTGATAGCTCCCAAAGATTTTCTCTGTGGTCGCCCCAGTTATGCCAAACTTGACCTGTCCAGTCGTTAGGATTAAGAGGTGCGACTGAGTCAAGATTTGGGAATATAAATGTCGGAGCCGGGCCGCTGTATACACCAAATGGGTTTGTTAATGCAACGCCTGTTCTGTTTGCAGGAATATCTGTGCCGATGTATCCGATAATTTGGACACGCACATAGTTACCCCAAACATAACGACCCAGTTCTGCCAAATCCAAATACGGGCCTTCGTGGATGACGACACCGCCGCCGCGTGTCAGGTCGCGTGTACCACCGTATCCGCCGCGCCATGGATTACCTGTTACCCATTGGATAACGACATTGCTGTCCGCGCCATACATATCTGCGTCTACTGTAATAACTTGACCATCTACACTGATGCTGTTAATCACAGGTGTAGGCTGGCTCAACAACGCACCTCTGCCGCTTGCAGAGTTTCCGGCGGCACCGGGGTTTACACCCAGTCTACGGTCTATGCGTGTTACTGCATAAAACGCACCTTCCAGCATTGCATCTCTTGTTGCTAATGAGTTGGTGCTGTGGAGGCTGTCAGGTGGCAAAAGCATAACATTCCAGTTGTAACCTGTTTGTTCGATACCATGGGAGTCGTCTGCCGAAAGTGCCCAGACATTACGACCTGCGGGCATCGTTTCCATGAGGACGTTATCCCACAAAATACGGTCGGAGCGAGTTTCGCCGTCTGCTCTGTTGTAAAGCTCAAAGCCTAAAACAGAATAGAACATTTTAAACCATGATGCATAGCCTTCTACCATCAATGGGTTGTTAGAAGCACGCATACCCAGTTCGAGGTCCGGCTCTTGGCCTCTAAAGTTTCCGGGCCAGTCACGATGTGCCGGGAAGTATGGGCTGTCATACCATGTGTGTCTGCCCGGGTGAGCAATCATTGTTACGCCGCCAAGCTCTTGTGCGCGACGGAAAACACCATGCTCTTCGTTGTGGTTGTGGTCGTGAAGTGGTGCGGGTGCTTCCATTGTGGCACGCTGGGGTACACTTTGTGTAAAGTTAGCCCAGTAAGTGTTGACGTGATTCATATAGGTTTGTTCGTTTGCATATGGGATGGGAGCCATTCCGCGTTCGGATTGGCTGCTATGCCCTGCCAGTCTGCGAGCGAGTGTCCTGTGTCCGCCATTTGTCATAAAGAGAGATGTCGGGAACGGGCCTGTAAATGTTCCGTCCAAAACAGAATCGCGCTCTTCTATTGTCATTTGATGTGCCGGGTTACGCCAATCATTTGGCGGCCACCAGCTCCATGTCCTCGGGGTAGGCCCGACGGCACGCACCGACCAGTCGCCTGTACATATTACGTTGTGGTCGGTTACTGCAAGTATGTCAAATCCTTTGTTAAAATGGTCTGCCACCGTATCCCTAAGCAACGCATTACCGTCCGAACGTGTTGTGTGGACATGAAGTGCGGTACGGAACTGGTAATGTGTCGCCCAGTTGACGGATGCATATGGGTTTGTGATGGTAAAGGGACCTGTCATCGTAGGGTTCAATGCTCTTGCGGGGCATGTGCAGTTGTGACTGCCTGAGAGTACACACCATGTGCAGTAGTCGTTATCACAATGTGGGTCGCCGTCACAACGATGTCCGCACTCGTCACAACACTCGCCGCTGTCATCACAGTCGTCACAGTTGGGGCCGTAGGAGGGTTCACATTCCGGCAAATCACAGCCGTCGGGACAGATGCGCACGACGCGGATTTGGGTATAGGTTGTGATTTCAGACGCGCCTCCGGGGTTAGAGGATAGAGAAATCGTTGCATTACCCATCGCAGTGATTTGTGCCGCTGTCCATGTTACGGAGTGGGTAAACTCTGCACCTGCCGCAGCGGGTGCGCCGTCGATTACGGTTCCACCTGCAAGGCCAACAGGGGCACCGGTTCCGCCCTCTACTCGTATACGAGGCGTAACAGCCGTCGCGACTGATGCGGTATATTCAAGTCTGTAATAATGGTCATCAATGGGACTGTTTACAGTGGCGAATGCAGCAAGGTTAATGCGTGGTGCTTGACCGACACCACCCCTGCCTTCCAGCACTATAGTCCTCGGCGGACCCGCAGTTACCGTAAGGCCAACACCGCTACCCAAATGCGTGCTTAACCAACCACCGGTGGCTGAAGCAGCGATATTATTTCCCGATAAACCCGGAGCAATCCCGGGATGCGTCTGCATATCGAAGAGAATGTTCTCTGCGACCGGAGGCTCACACGCCGGTAGGTCACAGCCACTCGGGCAGATACGCACGACGCGGATTTGGGTATAGGTTGTGATTTCGGGCGCGCCTCCGGGGTTGGAGGATAGTGAAATTGTTGCATTACCCATAGAAGAAATTTGTGCCGCCGTCCATATGACGGAGTGAGTAAACTCTGCACCTGCCGCAGCGGGTGCGCCGTCGATTACGGTTCCGGGGGCAACGGGAGCTGCACCGCTTCCACCCTCTACTCGTATACGAGGTGTAACAGCCGTCGCGACTGATGCAGTATATTCAAATCTGTATTCATGTCCGTCAATAAATCCGTTTTCGGGGGTGAGTGCGGCTAGGTTGATACGTGGTGCTTGACCGACACCACCTCTACCCTCGAGTACAATCGTCCTTGGCGGACCCGCAGTTACCGTAAGGCCAACACCGCTACCCAAGTGTGTGCTTAACCAACCACCGGTGGCTGAAGCAGCGATATTATTTCCCGATAGAGCCGGAGTAATCCCGGGATGCGTCTGCATATCAAAGAGTACTACCTCTCTGGCAGGGCCGGTGGAGCAAGATGCACAGCTACCCGGGATTGACAGCTCTGCATGTATAAATCTGTGGAACTCTGCCTGCCCGCGGTGGTTGCTGACAAGAGCGGTGGTATCGTTGGGCGAAGCAGGGTCGGGCTGGTTAGTCGTCAGTGTGACATAGATGAAGCTTGCAACATTGTCCGATGCGTCAATGAGCATCTCTCTCGGGATGCTATTATTCATCGGAGTTGTGTTGCCTGTGCGCATCCATTCGCCTGTGATATAGCTCGTGGAAAGGAGATGGTCAGTGGTCTCATTGCCCGGTGAAGAGAGGTCTGTCCATATGGCAAGTCTTCTCGTGGCGTTCACGAGACCACCGTCGTTTGTGAAATTGAGCGAAACATCGGTGGTTGCACTGTTTAGCAAATCTACAAATGCCTGTTGTCCTGCTGTCGGAACGTCGATTGCAAGTCTCAAAATGTGGCCGACATTATTAGCACCACCCGGAAGCAAGAAAGCCACATCGGCATCCCTGTCACCGACAGGGTTAAGTGTCCATGAAAAAGTGCAGTCGGGGCAAGAAGCCGACAACGGCATAAAACGAGCAATGACAAGTACATACACTGTCGCTTCAGCAAAAGCCACCTGTACGTATTCCACGGTTTCTACACGCTCGGGATGTACGTATATGCTGTCATTATTTTCTTGGTCGTCATTATATTCGTTATATTCTTCATTTTCTTCTTCGTCTGCTTCTGAATCTTCTGTCGTTTCATTTTCTGTTTCATCATCTGTTGTTGCGCCATCGCCGGTTGCGTCATCGCTAACCGCTTCACCAGCAACTGCATCATCAGAATAATGAACGTATTCCCCCAAAACCATGACCTCATAAGGCTCATCATTGTCAGCGGGGGGGGGTACGCTGTTTTCGTCCGACGGCAAATATTCGCCGTTTTCGTCGGCCTCGTCGCTGTCGCCATATTCCGCTTCATCGTTTTCAACTTCATCGTATTCTTCATCATATTCCATGTCATCAGCGGGTTCTTCGCTCTCTTCATCTTGCTCTTCATCATCTTCGGTGTCACTATTTTCCGCGCCACCCGATTCTTCTGTGCCACCCTGCGGCGGCAGTACATACTCTACTGTGACAATGCGGGCATAGACTGCCGCTCCGATTGCCAGCGCAGAGGCTGCTTCGTACTCGCATACGGTGAGGACATCACCGTCGATGGCGGTGTAGTCCGACTCGTTACCGTCGAGAGTCCATACTACCTTGTACTCGGTATCGTCACCGATTTCGGCAACATTTACCAACATGTACGTAAGTGTAAGGTCATCCCCCGGGAATAGCTCACTACCATCAAAAGGCAGTACAACACCCGAGAAGTCACCACCGCCAAAAAGCCCATAATTTACGGCTTCAGCCAATGCGGTGGAGATTGTGCCAAACACCAAAAGCACCGACAAAACGAGTGCCATGATGCGACTTGCAGCTTTCCTCATAAATACCCCTCCTGTTATGAAAGTTTAGATGTACGTATATTATGTGCTATGCACAAAAAATGCAAGAGATTTTTTAAATTTTTAGTAAAACAACTCACGAATAAACATGACGCAACAACAATATGTATGTTCTTATGACAAATCCAAAAAAACTAAAAAAAGGTGACACCGTAGCAATCATCGCAACGAGTAGCCCCGCAAACAAAAAAAAATTAATCGACGGAATAAAAACACTGGAAAACATGGGCTTACATGTGTGCGTAATGGAAAGTTGTCTCACCGACGGTGACGAAGAGACCCCATCGTATCTGGCGGCCTCTGATAAAGTCCGCTTGCGCGACCTGCACACCGCCTTTGCGGACAAAAACATAAAAGGTATATTTGTCGCAAGAGGGGGCTATGGCGCGGCTCGCCTATTGCCGCATGTGGACTTCGACCTCATCCGCCAAAATCCAAAAATCTTCGCAGGTTACTCCGACGTAACCGCTCTCCACATAGCCATAAATCAAATATGTAAACTTATCACCTATCATGCGCCCATGCCCGCCGCCGACTTGCCCATCGCCGATTCTGCGACATTGCATTCCCTTTGGGCATCGATTTTTGATGGAGCTTGCAAAGCAAAATCCGGACGAGAGGGGCATATCTTGACAGGGGGAAATCTATCTGTCATTTGCGCTTCTCTGGGGACTCCATATGAAATCAATACCCACGGACGGATTTTATTCTTGGAAGAAATCCAAGAGCCGCCATATCGGATAGACAGGATGCTTGTCCAACTAAAACAAGCAGGAAAGCTACGTGAAGCGGCGGGGGTTGTGCTTGGCGATTTTTCGCCGGAAAATCCGGACACAATAAATTGTGCTTGGCGATTTTTCGCCGGAAAATCCGGACACAATAAAGCTCGCCATAAGCGAGCTGTTAGTCCCCGAAGGAAAACCCATCATAGTCGATATACCATGTGGGCATTGTATGCCAAATTTAACATTACCGCTGGGTGCTGTCGCAAAAATTTCTACGGAATCATTACATCCACTTCAAATATACTGCCATCCGCAAATACAAGCGGGACGCATACTATTTTAGCCACCTTCTCTGCGACGGGAAAGTCTGCGGCAGTCGCATCAAAGCGTAGCTGTGGAGGTTTTATATCCACGACAATTTCTTTTCCCGCAAATATCGTAGCGACATTGCCCGATACGATGTTTGCAAGTTCTGACAGGGCAGATTTTGCCATATCATCTTGCAAGGTAGGGACAGGCATACCCATCATCATACGTGAGACAATGGCACAGCCTGTGGCTTCTTGCATATTATAAACGACATCGCCTTCAAAAGCCCCGATAATACTAACCGAAACGGTAACAGGCGAAGTTGTATAAGGATTTGTTTTCACAAATATTTTGCCCACTGTGGGGGTTTCTTGGCACACAGAAGCAAAAACGCGCTGCGCACCCTGTACAAAAGCGTTTACATAAGACGCATCCATTTTTTACTCGTCCCCATTCTCATCTTCTGTCTTGTCTTTTTTGTCAAAGAAAGAGCCAAGGTTTAGCTTTGAAAGAATACCGGGCACCATATCAATGAGCTTGTTGACGCTTTCTTGGCTTTTTACGTTAACGAGCTGGACAGTACCGTTTACGATGACAATAACCGCCGAAGGTGACATTTTTGCACCGAGTGCGCCGCCGCCCGCACCTTTAGCCGCAGTTTTGTCATCGGAGGGCAAATCAGAAAGACCTGTACCCATCCCAAAGGTGACATCTACCAGCGGCACAATGATTGTATCCCCAAAATGTACGGCCTCACCGACTACAGTCTTTGTAGAGACAAAGTCCTCCATCTTGGAAAAAAGCGTCTTTAAATTCTCGTTTATATTATGCATTTCAATCTTCCTTTCGTGTTATTCACCACAAATCCAGTAAAAATGTGCGCATGGGTTTTTTTATGAGCATAAATAAAATCGGTATAAGTATACGGAGTGCAACTACTCTGCCTCGCACGGCAGCGTTTAGACTAATGGCCATGTCGTCAGAATGGAAATCTCCAACGAGTTGGATTTTTTCCTTTATAATAGGAAACATGCCTGCCAAAGTCTCGTATGCCCCAAAAAACAAGCCTGTTTTAAAAGGGCAAGCCAAACCGATAGAGCCGCTTACATTTATATACTCGGGCAACAAAGAGCCGCCGATTTTTTTCAGAGTATTAAGCACTTGTTTTATGATAGTTTTTCCTTGCGCGTCTGTCAAGACTTCATACACGCTTGCGGCTTTTTTTGTGGTGCTTTCTTTTTTTGTGGTTTTTGCAACTTTTTTTGTTTGTTTCGGTTGCTTCAATGGCTTTGGCTCTTTGTTTTTTAACTTTATCTTAAAAAACAAGATATAAAAACGAGAAATATTTTCTCCATCAATGCTTTGATAATAAAAACGTATTAGTCTAAAAAAATATGTTACTTTTACGGAATAGCTTGTACCTTTGCCATGTGATGCCGTGACATTATATTTAACGGGTATAGCCAAAAACAGAAAAACCAACAACAAAAGCCCTACTAACACAACAAAAATCCATAACAAAATCCACAATACAATCATGATTATCTAAACCCTAAGCGGTCACTGCGCAGATAAATAGTGCCGATGACAATAATAACCGAACTAAACAAAACAATAAGTCCCGCAACAAAAATGGATATATAAAGGAAGAAATGCAGTGGATACATATTAATCATCAAATCCACGAAAGGCGTGAGCCTCCAATAATTTGCCGCATCTCCGCGGAAGAAAATGTAATGGAACACATCCCAGCTTCTTTCGAAATTAAGGGAAATCAAACCGGCCAAAATCGCAGTAATCGCCAAAAACCCTGCCAAAATTTCACGACAACAGCGTGAAAGCAAAAACAAAGGGTTTTCTCTCATCAACATAATCACAAGCACCAGCGCAATGAGTGCAAAAAATGCAATGTTGCGCGCCATAAACAGCCGGTCGTATAACAACCTCACGTCGTACATATGCCTTATTTCTGTTGCAGAAAAAAAGTTTTGGCCCAAGATACGGCTCCCTCGCTCTGTGCGGCCGCGCACTTCCACTGTTATACCGTCCAGGCTTTCGCGCCTTCCGCGCATATATGCCAAAAGTTCGGTCGTTACGTACATCAGGTCATCATGGCTTATTCCTATTTCTTCCGAAATAGTTTGACCATCGGCGTTTTCTTGCACATAATGCCATCTGAAAAAGGGCATAAAAAACGTGGGTATAATCACACTCTGACTCACAACAAGCATAAGCACACATAGTGCGCAAGCATAACCCAACACCCAACGCATTTTTGCACCCCTTTCATGATTAATACACTACATTATATACCAGTTATATGAAAATGTAAAAAGGAGCCGTCTTGCAGGCAATGCCATTAACAGCTCCTTTTGTGGTGTTACTTTTTATCAAAGGCAGGATTTATTGCGTACATGTTTTTTCTGTTCATACGTTCTTTTGTGATTTCAAGCCCTTCGCCAAAACGTTGAAAGTGGACGATTTCGCGCTCACGCAAAAAAATTATGGGGTCGCGCACATCAGGGTCATCCACCATGCGCAAGATATTATCGTAGGTGGCGCGTGCTTTTTGCTCTGCAGCCATATCTTCTACAATGTCAGCGATTACGTCGCCCTTGGACTGAAACCCACCTGCATTCCATGGCACACCCGAGGCAGAGACCGGATATATACCCGTCGTATGGTCTACAAAGTAGTCCTCAAAGCCCGCTTCTTTTATTTCTGTGATGGAGAGATTGCGTGTTAGTTGGTACACAATTGTACCTATCATTTCTAAATGACCGAGTTCTTCCGTACCTATATATGTATCGAAATTGCATACCCGGAGCCATGTTGAGCGGTTTTGACCAAAACATCTACGATGCTGACATCTACATTATACTTCTCCATCTTCCCGGACGATTCCCACCTTACCCTAACACCAAAGGGTATAGAACTAATGAATATATCCACCAGGTTATCATTGCGGATTATTGCCTTATTAACCAATTCGCGATACAGCATTTCGTCTTTGGAATTCAGACCTGCTATGCTACGAATCTCTGCGACACAGGTATCATTTAATGCGACAATATTTTGCTGTAGACTGCCGGATATTTGGAGTTGGGCTTTTATTGCGGCAATATCGTTATCGTATCGTTCATTCATCAGTTTTAGGTCATCTTTGTTGATAGTTCCTTCGAACATCGCATTTATGGCTTTTTCTTTTTTATTGTTAATATCGCCTATCCTGCCATGTAGTTTTTTAACATCCATAGATTTAACGTCTTGAGATAACACGGTTTTTATGTCATATGACAACTCTTTAACAATCTTTTCTTTATCGAATCCGATATGCGTGATGACAAATTTTACACAGGCAATAACCACTTTTTCGTTTATTGCAAAAGAGCCACAACTCCAAGCCTTGTATACTTCGCCATTTTTTAATTTCTTTTTGCGGCTTACAAAGTTTTTACCACATTCGCCACATACCAGCTTGCCACTGCACCAGTAGCGATTACTATGTTTTGATTTTTGCTCATTAGTTGGAGAACGCCTTGTTAGTTCTTTTTGCGTTTCTTCCCATATTTGTCTGCTTATTATTGGCTCGTGATGGTCGCGCAAATATATCATATCCTCATGCCCGCGATTATATTTTTTTTCATGGGTCAAATAATCAGGCGTAAAGGTCTTTTTTTGCAATAAGTCACCCACGTATTTTTCATTACGCAATACACGCAAAATGGTTACATTGCTCCATTGTCCGGCTCGTTTGGGGCGCAGACCCGCTTCTTGCAATTCCCTTGCAATTACATGCGTACCCTTGTTTTCGTTCAAAAACTTGTGAAATATCAGACGCACTGTTTCCGTTTCATCATGGTTGATAATCAGCTTGCCATCTTTTACAAAATAGCCAAGCATATCCCGCCCAAAAACTACTCCCGCCTTCATACGCTGTGTTTGTCCCCATTTTACACGTTCGGATGTTTTACGACTTTCTTCCTGCGCGATAGACGACATGATAGTCAGCCTTAGCTCACTATCAGGGTCAAGGGTATTTATGTTGTCAGCAATAAACAGAACACCGATACCAAGGTTTTTTAGTTCTCTTGTATATTTTAGACTATCGAGAGTGTTGCGAGCGAAACGGCTAATTTCCTTTGTTAATATCATGTCGATATTTTTCATTCTTGCTTCTGCAATCATGGAATTAAAGCCTTTGCGCTTTTTTGTTGAGGTTCCGGATATACCTTCGTCATAATAGATGTTGACCAAAATCCACCCTTTCTGATTTTTAATATAATCCATAAAATATTGTCGTTGACTGTTAAGAGAATTAACCTGGTCGTCCTTGTCCGTTGACACTCGGCAATATGCGGCCACTCGCAGATTACGCTTCATCGTTTCACCTCTTTAGCCGTTCGAGCTGTTGTTTTTGCAATAAAATGAGTTGATTGAGTTGTTCATCTGACAATAACTTTTTGCTATGTAATTGTTTCAGCACACTTATTTTGAACGCAATCGAGAAATCCCTACCCTGCTCCGATGTAAGAACGATACTGTCTTTACTGCCCTCATTTTTCATTATTTTCATCACATCCCATAAATCTTCAAAATTTATTATGGTAATGAAACGACTTATATAGTATATTACTTAGGTTAGACTAGGATGGAGGAAAAGTTTTGTATTTCACTTTACTCGTCGTTTCGATACTGGTTTTATTATGTATTTTCTCTAGCAAAGTTTTATACCGTTTTGGCGTGCCTTCTTTGATTATCTTTTTGGCTATTGGTATGATGATGGGTACGGACGGCTTTGGCGCATTAAATTTTCATGATTTTGCATTAGCGGAGAATATTTCTACCGTTGCTATTGTACTTATTATTTTTTATGGCGGTTTTAGCACAAAATGGGACACCGCAAAGCCTATTCTTACAAAGGCCGCGCTTATGTCATCTTTTGGAACAATAATCACGGCTTTTGTAATTGGATTGTTTTGTATGCTTATTTTGCGTGTGCCTTTTTTGTACGGTTTACTGCTGGGGTCAGTGGTAGGCTCTACAGATGCCGCATCTGTTTTTTCTATTTTGCGCTCACGCAAGCTTAGTCTAAAAGGAGGGCTTGCCCCGCTTCTCGAAGTAGAAAGCGGTAGCAATGACCCCTTTGCATATATGATGACTGTCATTGTTGTTGCGGCTATCGGCGCGCAAAATGCTGATGGCAGTGGGACCGGCATTATCACTTCTTTTATTATGCAACTTGGTGTAGCCATTGCTTTGGGTGCATTGTTTTCGTTCCTTAGTGTTGTTTTGCTAAAGCGATTGCAATTGCAGGTGTCCGGGCTTAACCCGATACTGCTTTTGGCTATCGTTATCCTTAGCTTCTCTCTTTGTGTTTTGCTTGGCGGCAATGGGCTTTTATGTGTTTATATCCTCGGAATTGTAATAGGAAACAATAAAATTTTACACAAAGTCAGCCTTGTAAACTTTTTTGATGGTTTATCGTGGATTATGCAGATTGCACTTTTTCTTACACTGGGACTGCTTTCTTTTCCGTCGGAGTTGCCGAGCATTATAATCCCCGGTACTTTGTTATCTGTTTTATTGATTTTTGTTGCTAGACCTGTGGCTGTTTTATGTATTTTGAGCTGGTTTAAAACGCCTATTAAGCAGCAAATTTTTATTGCTTGGGTTGGACTGCGTGGCTCTGCTTCCATTGTGTTTGCGATTGTTGCAGTCACTGCCATTGGTGATATTCTTCCTTATGATTTGTTCCATCTTGTATTTTATATCGCGTTGTTTTCTATATTGATTCAAGGTACATTTATGCCCTTAATGGCAAAAAAGCTCGATGTCATCGACGATAGCGAAGAAAACTCCGTAATGAAAACATTTACCGATTATCATGAAGAAGTCCACTCGCTTATGCTGGAATACAAAGTAAAAAAAGGCGACTTTATCCTTGGCAAACGCATAGTAGAAGCATCCATCCCGGAAAATCTTTTAATCATAATGATAAAACGTAATGGCGAATTTATTATTCCAAATGGCTCAACAATGCTAAATAAGGACGATGTACTCGTGATAAGTGGCGAGGACTTTAAATTTTTTGAAGCAATGGCATAGAAGATATATCATTGCGATACATATACACCTACATCTGTTAAGATTGCACGCATTTCCGGGTAGGGCATTGCAAACCGTTGGCTAAGATAGCGTAGGGATGCACCCAGTTCGCCATCAGGCCCGCCGTATTGAGTGATAATAAATTTTGCCAGTTTTGGGTTTGGATTTTTGATTTTTACAGGATATTGTAGTTTTTTCTCATATACAAACATTATGCTTCCCCTTCCCATGGCCAAGGCGAAAATACCCAATCCTCGTTGCTTAAATTTTGTTTTGCTTGTGCTGACTTTGCTTGATATTCTTTGTAAAGCTCTGACGCAGTGCTGTCGTTTGGGTTTGTGTCGAGATAAAGGCGTAGCTCAAGGCATACAAAGTCGAGCACCATGAGTTCTGACATTGGCGTGTTGGGTAGTGGTTGTGCGATTTGAAAATCTTGGAACGGTAAGTCCAACTCGGGAAACAAAGTGCCTCGCATAATCGCATCTTCGTCAGAATAGCGATGTGTAAAATGCTGGCGCGGTACATAGGGATATGCGGGGGTCAGGCCCATTTCTTGTGGCATATAAAATTTCTCCTCACATTAATGTATTTTATCTTATTCCGGCATAGACAAGTGTGTTACAGCATATGAATATGAAACGCTGTTTCAAATTTATATTGACATATGCAAAATCCACCGCTAAAATGAAACGCTGTTTCAATTTGGGGAGGAGTAAAGTTTTGGCTCGCTCGGGTAACTATAAGACAAAACAGCTGGAAGCTGTGTTGGACTACGTGATTTTGCATAAAGACTCTCATGTGACGGCGGCGCAGATTGTGGAGCATTTCGGAAAGGCAGAAATTCCGATAGGGCGCACCACGGTATACCGCAATCTTGATAAGCTCGCAGAGAGCGGAAAGGTGCGCAGGTATAGCACCGATGGTGTCGCCGGTGCTTGCTACCAGTACGCCGACGAAGGTTGTCACAGTCATTATCATCTTAAATGTGAAGAGTGTGGAGAGCTAAACCATTTCGAATGCGACGAAATCACCATCTTACAAAACCATCTGCTAACGACACATTCTTTAAAAATAAATATAAACAAAACCGTTTTTTACGGGATTTGCGCAAAATGCGCGTGTCTGGAGGACAATAATGAAAAAAACTGTATTGCTCATTGTGATTTTTGCAACCCTTGCATTGTTTAGCGGCTGTTCCGAAAATGGTAACATCAACGAAGGACTAAGCCTCGTAACCGACAATTTGTACGTGACGGCAGCGGAGGAAACGCCAACCGCACAACCACAATTTAACATCGTAAGTACCATCTTCCCGCCATATGACTGGGTAAGAGAAATAGCCGGAGAGTATATAGACAATTTTAACCTGTCGTTTTTAACAGACGGCGGAGTGGATTTGCATAATTTTCAACCGTCTGTGAGTGATGTCGCACGGATTTCTACTGCCGATATGTTTATCTATGTGGGAGGGCATTCTGATTTGTGGGTAGCGGATGTACTGTCTAATGCAGTCAACCCCAATATGATTGTAGTTAATCTCATGGATGTACTGGGGGATGCAGTGAGTCATCACCACCATGGGCATGATTGTGACCATGACCATCATCACCACGACCATGATTGTGACCATGACCATGACCATCATCACCACGACCATGATTGTGACCATGACCATGACCATCATCATGACCAGATTAGTTGTGGTGAGTACGATGAGCATGTTTGGCTGTCTCTCTCTTTTGCAAAGACATTGACTGCGGCGATTTCGGACGCGCTTATTATGCTTGCCCCTGCAAACGAAGATGCCTTCCGTGACAGCCTAAACACATATATCGGCAAGCTGTGGACACTTAATGCCGAATATGAGGCAGCCGTTGCGGCGGCTTCTAAGGATACTGTTTTGTTTGCCGACCGTTTTCCGTTTTACTATCTGCTTAGGGATTATGGGATTTCTCACTATGCGGCATTTCCCGGTTGTCATGCCGAGACAGAAGCTAGTTTTACTACTATTGCATTCTTAATAGAAAGGGTTAATGACCTCGGTCTGCATACGATTCTTGTAACGGAAAGTGCAGACCAAAGCATCGCACGCACCATAGCCAGAGATTCTGATAATGACCCGCAAACACTTGTGCTAAACTCTTTGCAATCGGTGAGTGCGAGGGATGCACAAGATGGTGTGACATATCTTTCCATCATGCGGGAAAACCTATATGTATTGAAACAAGCACTACAGTAGAAACGAGGAAAAAAATGGCGCAACTAACCTGCGAAAATCTAGCACTGGGATACGAAGGAAAAACCGTAGTATCCGACCTAAGCTTTGCCGTAAACTCGGGAGAATATCTGTGTATAGTAGGCGAAAATGGCTCAGGCAAAAGCACTCTGATGAAAACAATCCTAAACCTAAAAACACCGCAGTCGGGTAAAATCACAACAGACAGCGGCTTTGCTGCTACAGAAATAGGCTACATGCCACAACAAACAGCGGCACAAAAGGACTTTCCCGCCTCTGTGCGGGAAGTGGTGCGCAGCGGATGTTTAAACCGTGTCGGCTTGCGGCCTTTTTTTAACAGGGCAGAAAAGCAACTGGCAGAGGATAATATGAAGAGGCTTGGCATAGAGCATCTCGCAAAGCGTTGTTATCGTGAGCTTTCGGGCGGGCAACAACAGCGTGTTTTGCTTGCCCGAGCATTATGTGCCACGCATAAAATTTTATTGTTGGACGAGCCTGCCGCCGGACTCGACCCAAAGGCTACAGCAGAAATGTACGACATAATCAGCGACCTAAACAAAAGTGGCACAACAATCATAATGATTTCTCACGATATAGAGGCTTCTGTCAAATATGCTTCTCACATTTTGCATATAGGCAATGGCGAGTCCATGTTTTTTGGCACAAAGGATGAATATGTAAGCAGAGGAGGATATGGTGCATGACGGATATTATTGACAGACTGATTTTTTATTTTTCGTTTTCATTTGTGCAGTATGCATTGATTGTTGGTGTGCTGATTGCCCTCTGCTCTTCACTCTTGGGCGTTACTCTTGTTTTGAAGCGGTTTTCGTTTATCGGAGACGGGCTTTCCCATGTGGCTTTTGGTGCAATCGCCATCGCCGCCGCGTTTAGCCTCACAAACCAGTTTATCGTCGTACTTCCCATTACTGTCATAAGCGCGGTTTTGCTTTTGCGTACAGGCCAAAACACAAGCATCAAAGGTGATGCCGCTCTTGCAATGATTTCTGTAAGCGCGCTGGGATTGGGCTATCTTGTTTTGAATGTTTTTTCCACCTCGGCCAATCTTGCGGGTGATGTTTGCACATCACTTTTTGGCTCGATTTCTATTTTGACACTCTCTACATTAGATGTCTGGCTGAGTATTATCCTGTCGGTGTTAGTCATCGCCGTCTTTTTGCTTTTTTATCACAAGATATTTTCTGTCACATTTGACGAAAATTTTTCTACCGCAACAGGCACAAAGGCCAAGACATACAATTTTATATTAGCCATCGTGATTGCCGTCATTATTTCCCTTGCAATAAATTTGGTGGGAGCGTTGCTCATATCAGCGTTGGTGATTTTCCCCGCGCTTTCTGCAATGAGGGTTTTTAAGAGTTTTAAGGCGGTCACAATCTGCTCCGTGTTTTTTTCGACGATTTGTGCCGCATTGGGCATTATAATTTCTATCTTGGCAGGAACGCCCGTAGGCTCTACAATAGTAGCCGTAGACATCGTAGGCTTTGCGATTTTTAGCCTAATCGGGTACAAGAGGGGATAACAACTTATGAAAAAATTATTTATGATTTTTGTTGCAATTACATTGTTGGTGGGTTGCGGTGCGCAAGGTGACAGCACGCAAACCCCCGTAGATATAGACATGACACAAATGAGTGTAACAATGGTGTCGGCACAAGCGGCACAGCTTGAGCTTAGTCCGACTGCACATCTTGGACAAGTTGTACGCATGAGGGGTTCGCACTACATCGCTTTTTGGGAAATGTTGCAAACGGATTTGCACTACATTGTACTGGACCTCACAGTAGGATGTTGCGGCTCGGCCTTTGAGTTTATCCTCTCCGATGAACTAATAGCAACGGTAGGTTATCCCCCCCATGGTGCAGAAATCGAAATAGTCGGCACCTACAGTTACTACGAAGTGCTTGGGCATACTTTTTATTTTTTTGCCGTCACCGAAATCTCGGTGGATTAAAAATTTGACGTTATCGCTGTTTTGTAGTAGCTTTTAATCCAAAGAGAAGGAGGGGCTGCTATGAAAAATAAAATTCCTTTTATTAAAATGCATGGTTGTGGAAACGACTATGTGTTTTTTGATTGTTTTGAGAATGAGTTGCAAAACCCGAGTGAAATTTCTGTCAAGTTTTCCGATAGGCATAAAGGCATCGGCAGTGACGGACTTGTGATGATTTTGCCATCGTCGGTAGCAGATGCAAAGATGCGTATGTTTAATGCCGATGGTAGCGAAGCGGGTATGTGCGGAAACGCAATCCGCTGTGTGGGCAAATATCTGTATGAGAGTGGGCGCGCTAAAAAGGAAAACATGCAAATAGAAACACTAAGTGGGATAAAACTCTTAGAAATTTTTGTACAAAACAATGAGGTAAACTCTGTGCGTGTAGACATGGGTAAGGCAGAGCTAAACCCTGAAAAAATACCTGTGACATTAAAGGGCGACAATATAATCGGTCGCCAAGTGACAATCGACGGACAGCGTTATGAAATTACATGTGTAAGTATGGGCAACCCTCATGCGGTGTATTTTTATGACGACATAGAACATTTTGATTTACATGAAATCGGATCAAAAATCGAAAATGCCGACATCTTTCCGTCTCGGATTAATTTTGAGATAGCGCAGATGGAACTGGATTGCCGAAACACAATCGCCATGCGTGTATGGGAGCGTGGCAGTGGCGAGACTATGGCATGTGGAACAGGTGCATGTGCGGTGGGTGTTGCGGCAGTGTTGATGGGATACTGCGACAAGGATACCGACATCACCGTGCGTCTGCGCGGCGGAGAACTAACCATAAAATACACTGATGAGGCTGTCTATATGACGGGTGGCTGCGAAAAAGTATTTGAGGGGGAAATTACAATATGACAAGAGAAGAATTTGACCTTAAAACATATTTAAAGGTAATCACAAAGGAAATCCGCAAAACTGTGGGTGACAAAAAGGTGTTGCTCGCACTTTCGGGCGGGGTGGATTCGTCAGTGTGTGCCGCGCTTTTGGCAAAGGTGATTCCCGGGCAGTTGACATGCATTTTTGTAGACCATGGCTTTATGCGGCTTGGCGAAGGCGACGAAATCGAGTCCGCTTTCTCCGACCGCGGACTAAATCTCATTAGAGTCAATGCCCAAGACCGTTTTCTTGCCCGGGTAGAAGGCGTAACCGAGCCGGAGAAAAAACGCAAAATCATAGGCGAAGAATTTATACGAGTATTTGAAGAAGAAGCCAAAAAATTGGGCAAAATCCCATTCCTCGCCCAAGGTACAATATATCCGGACCTCATAGAGAGCGGCGGAAAGTATGGTACGACAATAAAAAGCCATCATAATGTGGGAGGCTTGCCCGAAAACTTGGATTTCGAACAACTAATCGAACCTCTTTCGATGATGTATAAGGAAGAAGTACGTATCATAGGTCGCCGCCTAAAACTCCCGCCTGCATTGGTAAAACGCCAGCCCTTCCCGGGACCGGGTCTTGCTGTGCGCGTAATCGGCGACATTACCAAACAAAAACTTGACACCCTGCGACATGCGGATGCAATCTTCCGAGAGGAACTGGAGAAGTCGGCGCGCCGCCCAAGCCAATACTTTGCAGTACTTACCAACACCTCCTCTGTGGGAATAAAGGACGAAAAACGTACCTTCGACTATGTAGTGGCCTTGCGTGCCGTGGAGACCGCCGATTTTATGAAGGCTAGGGCAACGCGAATACCATATCCCACACTGGAACGTATAGTTGAGAGGGTTACTTCTGAAGTAGAAAAAGTAAGCCGTGTTGTTTATGATATTACGCCAAAACCCACCGCTACGGTGGAGTGGCTGTAACACGAACGAATATTTGACATCAGCGAAATGTTGTTCTATGATGTCTGCATGGACATTATGGATAAATTAAAAATTTTAGCAGACGCGGCAAAGTTTGATGTCGCCTGCACCTCAAGCGGGAACAATCGCGCCGCAAAACGTGGAGCTTTGGGTAATGCCGTCGCTTGCGGTATTTGTCATAGCTTTACGGCGGATGGGCGATGTATTTCGCTACTAAAAATTTTGCTGACAAACAAATGCGTATACGACTGTATGTATTGTGTGAATCGGCGGTCTTCTGATGTGCCTCGTGCCGAGTTTACCCCCGAAGAAGTGGCGGAGCTTACCATTCGATTTTATCAACGAAATTATATAGAGGGGTTGTTTTTAAGCTCTGCGGTAATCGAAACACCAGACTATACTATGGAATTATTGGTTTCGGCACTGCGTATAGTGCGCGAGACCTATCATTTTAACGGATACATACATGTAAAGACGATTCCCGGTGCGGATGAAGCATTAATCCGCCAAGCAGGGCTTTTGGCTGACAGGGTCAGCGTCAATATAGAATTGCCATCGCAAGAGAGCCTTCAACGCCTTGCCCCGGAAAAGACAAAGCAAAACATACTCCTTCCCATGAAAACAGTACGTGAAGGCATAGCACAGCGCAAGAATGAGCTGTCTTTATATCGTCATGCCAAAAATGAGCCGTCGTTTGCACCTGCCGGGCAAAGCACGCAGCTCATCGTGGGTGCGACCCCGGAGAGCGATAGCAAAATCGTATCATTGGCAGAGGGGCTGTATGGCAAATTCAAGCTAAAGCGGGTGTTTTATTCCGCGTATATCCCGGGCAATCCGACGCTTCCTATGACCGCGCCGCCACTTTTGCGTGAGCATAGGCTATATCAGGCAGATTGGTTGCTTCGTTTTTATGGTTACAAGGCGGGCGAGCTTTTTAGCCATGCAGACGAGAATTTGAGCCTTGAAATGGACCCGAAATGTCACTGGGCTGTGAACAATTTAGATAAATTTCCTGTGGAAGTTAACCGTGCCGACTACACAACACTCTTGCGTGTGCCGGGCATAGGCCAAATCTCTGCACAAAAAATAGTGGCTGCACGCCGCGTAAACAAGCTTGACTTTGACGCGCTGAAAAAGATGCGTGTGGTGCTGAAACGAGCAAAGTATTTTATCACTTGTGATGGCAAGACATATGAAAAAATCCCTCTATTGCCCGAGGTGGTGGCCCCACGCCTGATGGATAAATCCGACACGGGTTATTCCCAGCTTACACTATAGGTTGCCTGCAATGCTAACGTTTGATGGTACATTCTACGGCTTTTTGACAATAATCCATGCCGTATATTATGAAAAAATTGAGCCATGCGGTATACAAGTTGAGGGGGCGGTGCAACTTTCCCTTGCAGAGATACCGCGTTTTATTGAAACAAACGATGAGTATGCCGAGCGAGTCTATCATGCCATACGTGAAAAAATCTCCGAGGAGTCGGCAGAGCATGTTTATCGTGCGTTTTTGGCATCGGATGATGAAAGGTTTATGGCGATGTTGCATTACATAAGGCTTGGTTTTAAGGTTGGGCATATGGTGGACAGCCATTTGCATGAAGATTTTGTACGACGGGTGCATAAACTCTCAAAACATGTGTGGCGTGAGGCGCATTTGTTATTTGGATTTTGTCGCTTTGCCGAGACAAAACATGGCGCGTTTTATTGTGAGGTTACACCAAAAAACGATGTGCTTAATTTGCTTGCACAGCACTTTTGTGAGCGACTGATGAATCAGGCGTGGGTAATCCATGACAAGACGCGGCATAAGGCGGCGATATATGATGGCAATACGTATGTAATCGCTGTGGTGCCTCCCGATGAGGCTACATTTACCTATGCGGACGGCGAGGAAGATATACAAGAAATGTGGACGGTATTTTTTAACACATTGGCGATAAAGGAGAGGATAAACCCAAAAGTACAGAGGGGGTTGTTGCCTCTTTATTTTAGAAAAAACATGACGGAGTTTAAGCAGTAACGTATATTTTTTTTTGTTTTACATACAATAAGCGCGGAGATGATGAATATGAGATTTGAGTATTTATTTCAGGCCGCGTTTGCTTTTTTTACGGCTTTGTCAGTCTTTTTGTCTGCGCCCGCATTTTTGGAAAAGAAGGCGGCACAGACAATGGTAGTGACGGCGGCTTTGCCCGCAAAGTCAGAAAAAAAACTGCCGATATACAGTGTTGACACCCCTGACAAAAAGGTGGCTATTACCTTTGATGCGGCATGGGGTGCCGATGATACTGATGTTTTGTTAAAAATACTGGCGGACAATGATGTGCTTGCTACATTTTTTTTCTGCGGCTCGTGGGTGGACAAGTTCCCGGAGCAGTTGAAAAAATTTGCGGCGGCAGGTCATGACATCGCAAACCACGGCGACACTCATGCACATGTCGCACAGCTAAACTTGGAACAAAACAAAAAAGAAATAATGGGGTGCCACGATAAAATAAAAGCGGTCACTGGTATAGAAACAAACCTGTATCGCCCGGCCTATGGCGAATACAATAACGATGTAATCACCGCCGCCGAAGAGCTGGACTACTATACAGTGCAATGGGATGTAGACAGCCTCGACTGGATGAAAAAAGGCCCGCAGTATGAAATAGACCGCGTGCTAAAAAACAAAGACCTCAAAAACGGCTCCATCATCCTTTTTCATAATGATGCAAAATACACACCACAAACCCTGGATATAGTAATCAAGGGGCTAAAAGAAAAAGGATACGAACTTGTACCCATATCACAGCTGATTTATATGGACAACTTTGAAATAGACCACACGGGGCGACAAAAGAGGATTTGAAAAAATTCCCGATTATGCTATAGTTACTTTATATAGTGATTGGGAGTGATGTCCGAGTGTTTGTTTCTAAAATAAATTTAAGCGAAGCTGAAGTTGGAATGAAGCTTGCAGAGTCGGTGTATTTCCCTACAAACACAGGTCAGTTTATGCTCGTGGCACGAAAGCTCGCCGCGTTGGACGAAAAAACAATAAATATGCTGCGACATCACGATATTCAAGAAATAGAAGTATATGCAAAAACGCGCCCGACCACTACCGATATAGATGACATTAAAAAAGAAGAGCATGTGCCGATTAAAACCATAATCGAAGAAAAGCTAAAGGTAGAAGCGGTCGAAAATGTAAAGCAGTTGTTTAACAGTGTAACCCCCGATGGTAATCTGAATAAAACAACTGCTTATCAGTGCGTAAAAAACATCGAAGGTGTAGTAGGCGATTTGTTAAACGTAATAAGTAATGATGCAGGTGAAATTTTTCATATATATGACCTAAAGGCATATGACGAATATACATATCACCATTCTCTAAGCGTGTCGGTGCTTTCTATGGCAACGGGGCGTGCGCTTGGCATGGACGACGAAATGGTTTTGCGCCTTGGCAGTGCGGCTATGCTGCATGATATAGGCAAGCAAATGATTCCGCCGGAGATTATCAATAAAAAAGGCAAGCTCACAGACCCCGAATTTAATCTGGTGAAAAACCACCCGAGCAGAGGTGCGGACAGCCTAAGGGATAATGGCGTGGGCGACGAAGAGCTTTGGGGCGCAATTCGCCACCATCACGAAAAAATAGATGGCAGTGGCTATCCAAACAAACTAAGTGGTGAAGAAATTCCGCTTTTTTCGAGAATCATTGCCGTAGCAGATGTGTATGACGCAATTACTTCCTATAGGTCGTATCGCTCGCCGATGCCGCCGCTGGACGCTTTTAATGTAATTTTTGAGGATATAAATACTTCGTTTGATTATAATATTACAAAGGCGTTTTATGAAAAGCTGGAGTTTTATCCAATTAATTCGATTGTGGAGCTTAATGACGGAAAAATAGCAATAGTCGTGCAGGCCAGCAACTGGAAACTGCGCCCCATTGTACGCCTATGGGGGAGTGACGAAATCGTGGTGCTTTCATCACATAAAAGCTTGGGCATAAAACGTATAATAAATGCGACCGAGCTACCGGAGGGTTATGAGTTTGTGTGAAAAAGGGAACGTGTTTTATAAGTATACTGTACCGCAGAATATATACTAATCGCTACTGTTGCAATGGTTAACGCAATCTCCAGAGGTGCGATTTGCAAAATCGTGAATGGAAACGGCAACAGGAGATATATGATTAATGCGATTTGCATACCTGTTTTCCACTTTGCACTACTACTCGCCGCCAAAACGATGTTTTGCTCCAACGCAAGCTGTCGCAGACCTGAGATGTAAAACTCGCGACTTATCAATATTATCGTCACCCAAGCGTGCATACTGCCCGTATAAGTAAATGCAATAAATGCAGCACATACCAGCATTTTGTCGGCCAGTGGGTCCATGAGCTTGCCGAAGTTTGTCACCTGCCCCAGCTTGCGTGCCAAATATCCGTCTACAGCGTCAGTAATCGCCGCGACCACAAATAAAACCAACACGACCCACTCGTTAGCAATCTCCGGGAAAGGCTTGACAAGGTATATAACGAGAAATGCAGGAATAAGGAAAACCCGCAACAATGTTATTTTATTCGGTAAGTTCATACAATTCTCCAATAAGGTCGTAGTCTAGTGTACTCGTAATTTTGACATTACATATATCACCGAGTTTTAGCTTTTTGTCCGTTGCGATTGTGACGACTGCATCTACTTCATAAGCGTCATGCTGTGTACGTGCTGTATATTCTCCGTTTTCGTAAGAATCGACCATAACAGGGATGGTTTTTCCTACATGTTTTTGTTGGTTTTCGAAATGGATTTCTTGTTGGAGTTGCATGAGCTTTTTTAGGCGATTTTGTTTTGTGGCGGGTGGCACCTGATTTGGCATGGTTGCGGCAGTTGTGCCTTCTTCGCGAGAATAAGGAAACACTCCCAGCCGCTCAAACTTTGTCTCTTTGACAAAATCATATAGATTTTTGAAATCATCTTTTGTTTCGCCCGGGAAGCCAACAATAAATGTTGTGCGTATGGCGATGTCGGGTATCCGCTCACGCAGTACGCGAATGAGTTGCATAAGTTCCCATCTTCCACCTTTGCGACCCATACGCGAGAGTACGGAATCCTCGCTATGCTGTAGAGGCATGTCGATGTATTTACATATCTGCGGCGTTTCGGCTATGGTGGTGATGAGTGTGGGGGTGATATGCTCGGGATAGGCGTACATCAGACGTATCCACTGCGCACCACTCTCCGCCGCAATTTTTTTGAGAAGCGCCGGAAGCTTTACCGCTCCGTATATATCTATGCCATACAACGCCGTATCCTGCGCTACAAGCACAAGCTCCTTCGTACCATACTCTACGAGCAGGCGGCACTCGTCTAAAATTTCTTCCATCGGGCGGCTCTTGTAGGGGCCTCGTATTGCGGGAATGGTGCAGTAGGTACAGCAGTTGTCACAGCCCTCGGAGATTTTTATATATGCTATATGAGAAGCCTCAGCGTCTTTCCTTGCTTGTATACGAGCATTTGTATTATCTGCTGCGAGCGACATACCTTTGGCTTTGCCGATATACTTTGCGACTATGTCCGCGATTTTTTCATATTCGCCCACACCCACAAAAGCATCGGCCTCGGGGATGGTCTCCTTGATTTCGCCCTTATATCGCTCTGCCATACAACCCACGATAATAAGTGCGCGGCATCGACCTTTTTTATACTCGGCCAATTCAAAAATAGTGTCGAGGCTTTCCTTCACCGCATCACTAATAAATCCGCAGGTGTTTATGATTATTGCCTCGGCCTCGGCAGGATTATTCACTACATCATAACCTGCCACACATAATGTGCCGACCATGACTTCGCCATCTACACGGTTTTTGTCACATCCAAGTGACATCAAATATACATTCACGATTGCAACGCCTTTGCCTTTAAACAGTTTTCCATCAGTGTGGCGACGGTCATCGGCCCCACTCCACCGGGTACGGGGGTCATGTACAAAGCTTTAACCAAAACGACAAAGTCCACATCGCCACATACCTTGCCGCCTTGGCGGTTTACGCCTACATCTATGACAACCGCGTTTTCTTTTACCATATCAGCGGTAATCAGCTTTGGAATACCTACCGCCGCCACCAATATATCCGCACGTAGGCATTCTTCGGCGAGGTTTTTTGTACGGCTGTGACATATGGTTACGGTTGCATTTTCTGCCAAAAGCATCAGCGCGAGTGGCTTGCCCACGATGTCGCTCCTGCCAACTACCACTGCGTGTTTGCCCGCTATTTCTATGCCTTCACGCTTCAACAAGGTGATACATCCCGCCGGAGTGCAGGGCAAGAGACTTCCCTGTCCCGACATTGCCAGCCCGACATTGTATGGGTGCAGACAGTCCACATCTTTTTTAGGGTTTAGCCTTGTTAGTATTTCATTCTTGTTTAAATGCGCGGGGAAGGGCTGTTGCACCAAAATCCCCGTAATTTTATCATCATTGTTTAGCTTATCAATCAATGCGTTTACTTCGGATTGGGCAGCCGTTTCGGGTAGCTTAAATAATTCAAAATCAAAGCCGACCTCTTCACAGGCCTTTTTCTTCATATTAATGTACACTATGGAAGCGGGGTCGTCGCCTACCAAAATCACTGCCAGCTTACAGTCCTTGCCTTGGGCCTTTACCTCGGCGCGTATGGTTGCCGCATGTTTTTTGCCGTCTATTATTTTACCTGCCATAGAGTTCTCGGTACTCCTCTCGGGTGATTGTCACTTTCCTGGGCTTTACACCATCCTCGGGGCCCACGATGCCGCGTGCTTGCAGGTCATCCATGAGGCGCGAGGCTCGGTTATAACCTATCCTAAACTGTCGCTGTAACATGCTCGTAGAACCCTTACCCTTTGCCAACAAAAACTCCACCGCGTCGTGGAAAAACTCATCTACTTCGCCTTCGGGTACAACCTTGCCGGGCATGGTTATACGTTGTATATCCTCCGGGGATTGTTCGACTTCGGGTGCTTGCGCTTTTAAGAAGTTAACCAACCCCTCGACCTCTCCGTCAGAAATAAATCCACCCTGTACACGTATGGGTTTATTTTGCCCCATAGGAAGAAAGAGCATATCTCCCTTACCGAGCAGTTTCTCCGCGCCATACATATCCAAAACCGTGCGGCTGTCGGTACCGCTACTCACAGCAAACGCCAAACGCGAGGGTATATTTGCCTTAATCAGCCCTGTGATAACATCCACAGAGGGTCTCTGCGTCGCTACCACCAAGTGTATACCTGCGGCTCGGGCTTTTTGTGCAAGTCGGCAGATGGACTCCTCTACCTCACCTTTACATGTCATCATCAAATCGGCAAGCTCGTCAATAATGATTACGATGAGTGGGAGTTCGTTGTCTCCGTTATTTTTTGCGTATTTATTATATCCTTTTAAATCGCGGCAACCTGTCTCCGCAAACATATTATATCTTGTTTCCATCTCTGCAACTGCCCAGCTAAGTGCGCCCGAAGCCTTTTTTGGGTCGGTGACAACAGGAATCAGCAAATGCGGAATGCCATTGTAAACACTAAGCTCCACTACCTTAGGGTCAATCATCAAAAGTTTAACCTCATCTGGCCGCGACTTATACAACAGGCTGGTGATGAGGGTGTTTATACAGACACTTTTTCCGCTACCCGTAGCACCTGCAATCAGCAGATGCGGCATACGTGCGATGTCGGTGATGATGGGGCTGCCCGCAATATCCTTGCCTACGGCAAATGAAAGCTTTGACGGAAAATTAACAAATCTCTCATCCTCCAAAATTTCGCGCAAGAAAACGCCCTGCGCCTCCTTATTTGGAATTTCTATACCCACAGCAGACTTGCCCGGAACAGGAGCCTCAATCCTAAGACCTTGTGCCGCCAGACTAAGTGCCAAATCATTGCTCAAATTAGCAATGGAGCTGACCTTAACCCCCGGCCCCGGTGCAAGGTCATATCGTGTAACCGTAGGTCCCACACTTACCTCAACGACCTTTGCTTCGATTCTAAAGCTCCTAAGTGTTTCTTCTAAAATCCTGGAGTTTTCCAAAACCTGTGTCCTTGACTCCGCGCTGATAGAAGGACGCTCGTTCTTGGAGAGCAGACTAAGCGAGGGCAGTTGATAATCCTCGTAGGTATGCTGTTTTGCAATCGGAGTCGACGGCGCAGTCGCACGCCCCGCCTGTGCATACTCGTCATAATCCAACATATCATCATCGTCATCTGCAAAAAGCGGAGGCACAGGCTCTTCTTCCCCTACCCCATCAATCAAGCCCTTTACAATAGGGCCTTCGCTAACAGGTAAAACTTCAAACTCATCTGCCAGCTCGTCCGACAGGTCATCCGGCGACTCATCATCCGACTCGTACATTGGCTCGTCCGGCAGCTCATCCAATGGCTCCTCTTCTACATATGAATCAAAAGAGTCGCCGACAATAGTAGCAGGGAAAGAAATCACCGCCGACCGTTTATTCAGGTCATCGGCGATGACAGGCTTACGCTCTGCAAAAAGCGGATTTGGCTGCTTTCTTTTTTCTAATTCTTCGTTTATGAGCATGATTTTTCCGGGCGATTCCGGCTCATATGATTGTTCCAAGTCTATGATATTGCTTTTTTTATCTTTTTTGCGAGGTGGTCTCACAGGGATGATATTGTCAGGCACGTCATCATCTTCTTCTTCGTAATAATGCCGAGACTCCTCATAGTAGTCACGCGCTTTGCCCACACCGTTTCCTAAAAAATTGACAAAGGAGCGTCCCGTGATTAATATGACCAAAATCACGATTGCTACGATAATTGCAATCGGCGCGCCCACACCCAACAACGCACTGAGAGAGCCTCCTATGAGCATACCAAAAATGCCTCCGCCAGATTCCAATCCCGCCCTGTATACTTCAAAGAAAATAAAGTCATCCGTTTCGCGATTAAAAACAAAAATATGTAAAAGGGATAAAATAAGCCAAAACGTGGCAATGATTTTGACAACAGGCAATACGACCTCGCGTGCAATAAGCCTGCAAACCGCAACCGCCAAGATGCCGACAGGCAAAACAAAAGCTCCATAGCCAAAAAAGCCAAACAAAAATCCACGAAAAAAGTTACCAATCCCGCCCATATTGTCCGGCAAAAGCACAGCAAGTAATAGCAAAAAGCCGGCCGCCGAAAGCGAAAGATATTTAACTTCGTTGTGGATAAGCGTTTCTTTTTTAGACCCGGGAGCAGACTTAGGAGGGGTAGAGACTTTGCGAGGCATCAAAGAACACACCTTTTTATGAAGGCAACCAGTAGGCTACCTAAAAAATGACCAAGCTTGCGAGATTATAGCATTAATAGGAAAGTATTACAAGAAAGAGGCAACTTCGCACTTTTTGTCGCATTGTGTTTATGCTCGCAGTTGCTTCCGTGAGGTTAAGAATGTTTAGTAAAATAAAAAAAATATGACTAGGGGGATAATCTAAAATGAACAGAGCATTAACAAGAAAAAACAAAGACCGTTTGGACCGTACCATAGGCCAAAACATCAGAGCCGAACGTGAAATGAGAAAGATGTCTCGCGAAGAACTAGCCGAAGCACTGGATTTGACCGTATCACACATGGGCCTGATGGAGCGTGGCGAGCGTGGAGCTACTGCTTTAACGCTGGAAAAACTTGCATATGTATTCGACTTAAAAATCGACTCTCTTTTTGCGGAGCCTGACAAAAAATCATTATCCGTTAAAGAAGGCGGAGACGAAGCCCTTGCAAACCGCAAAAAAATCGCTAGCCTTCTGACTCGTCTAAACGAAAAAGAAACAGAATTTGTAGTGCATGTGATAAGCGGAATGATAAGTCTCCATCTCACACGCGACCTAAGCACTCACGAAGGCTACAAAAAATAATACTTGACGAAGATGTGTGCGTGGTTTATACTTGCTATCGCGTGTTTGGCTCCGCATACATCTTTATGCCCAGTTAGCTCAGTTGGTAGAGCAGTGGACTGAAAATCCACGTGTCGTTGGTTCAATTCCGACACTGGGCATTGCGCTCGTTTTTGCGGGTGTAGTTCAATGGTAGAACACTAGCCTTCCAAGCTAGATACGCGGGTTCGATTCCCGCTACCCGCTTTTGCAGACCTATACACAAAATGGATTACATTAGACAAATAGATTTTGTTATGATATAATCCCAGACATGCGCGAATGGCTCAGTGGTAGAGCATCGCCTTGCCAAGGCGAGGGTCGTCAGTTCGAATCTGATTTCGCGCTTCCCGAAAATCCCGCATAAATGCGGGTTTTTTCATGTCTCTGCATTTTCTAGTTTGGAAAATTTTAGGCGACTTTTACCCTCTAAACTTGCCTAAAATTATCGGCGTTGCTGTCAAAATTGCTGTCAATTTTGACCCCGTGCAAATCCATTACATCCTATGTACATTGAAAGAAGCGGCTCGGGGGTCGCTTCTTTTTTTTGTCCATGAACATATCTCCATTTTTGCCACAAATGCCATTTGTTCCGTTGACAGCGTGGAGAGTTTATGATTTTATTATAGAAAATGCTATGGGGATGGTTTCTATGACTGAAATGCAAACATTCGAACGCAAGCGCGAATACAATCAAAAAGCCCAAAACACCATGCTTGCATTTTTGAACACCGATGGCGGTACGCTTTACATTGGAATTTCCGATGACGGTTCTGTCTATGGCGTTGAGGGAAATATTGATGAAATAGCGCGAAGCATCACCAACAGCTTTCGTGATTCTGTCACACCCGACCCTTCCGGATATTTTAAGGTTGACCACGAAACACGTGAAGGCAGAGATATTATCGTTATCACTATGGAGCGGGGTTCTTCCATTCCTTATTGCTATGCATCTGATGGTCTTACACCCAAGGGCGTATATGTGCGTGTAGGAAGCAATACCGTAATGGCGACCCATGAACATATCCGCCAAATGATTAAGGACAGCGGCACAGGGCAGTTTTTGACAGAATTATCCGTTGAGCAAAACCTCACCTTTGAATATGCCGACAAGGTGTTTGCAGAAAAGGACGTTTATTTCGGGGAAACACAAAAACAATCACTTGGGCTAATCCGTGCCGATGGACGCTATGCAAACCTCGCCCTTATCCTCTCCGACCAATGCCCATACACCACAAAGGCTGCAATTTTCGAAGGGCAGACCAAGGCGAAATTCAAAGACCGCAAAGAATTTACAGGTTCGATTTTCAAGCAAATTGAAGAAGTCCACTCGTATCTTCATGTATATAACCGTACCAGAGGTACATTTGATGGCGTTTACAGAGTAGACCACCCCGATTATCCCGATATTGCCATTCGGGAGTCTCTTATCAATTCGTATATTCACCGCGACTACTATATAGAAGGAAGCGTCCTTGTGAGTTTGTTTGATGACCGCCTTGAATTTATGTCGGTGGGCGGGGTTATGCCCGGCGTTACTCACGACCTTATGCGCTTGGGTGTTTCAGTTACGCGAAACGAGAAGCTGGCGCAGGTTTTTTATCGGTTGAAAATTATTGAAGCATTCGGTACGGGAATACCGCGCATTTTTGAGTCGTATGAAAAATGCTCAGTTGTCCCGGAAATTCCCGTAATTGACGGCGGTTTTCTTATCCGCATTCCCAATATAAACCACGCTATGCCAAAGGACGCAGTGAACGGCAAGATTGCGAATGGTTCAAGTGAACAGCAGTTACTAGACACGTTTTCCGGCGTAAATTTCAGCAAAGAAGATGCCGCAAAGATTCTTGGGTTAAGCGTGAGTGGTGCGTATAAATTGTTGCAACGAATGGTAGGAAACGGTTTGCTTGCCACACGAAAAGAGGGCAAGAAATGGACGTACAGCGATATGCAAAACCAAGCAGACTACGCCATCGTAGAAAGTGAGTATCTTGCAGGAAAATTCGTAGCCTTCGTTGGAATGTTTAGCGGCGGAGCGACAAAACTGAAAGACCTTGTTTATGCAGCGGGCGGCGCACCAACGGACACCATTCCGGCGTTTACGAATTACATCGTAATCGGAGAGCGCGGTCAAGAATCGCAAGCTTACAAAAACGCAAAACAAATGATTGATTCCGGGGGACATATCGAATTGACCGAAAGTGAACTTCGCAGTATCTGTGCAGGAGAAATACCCGCGCCTGCGGAGAAGCCAATTCGGAGCGATAATCAGATGCTTTCCTATGCACTGCCGGAATATGAACGCGAGCGAAAAGAACGTCAAGCGGATGTTTTCCATGCCAAACGCGCCGCATTTGTGCAAAAGTACGGTGTACTTCAACCTGATGGAAGCAGAGATAAAAAATATTGGGGCTAACTTTCAAAGTTTGCATGACCACTTGCGTATCAATTCCCCAAAAAAATGAATTTGCATAATTCATATCCCTGTAATACGCATAATTACTCAAACACTTCCCTGCGAAACGGTATGTCGTGTAATAGAATTATGCAAAGGGGAGTTGAGCGATGCTTCACGAGGAATTTTTTGCAAACCGCCTTGCGTCTTTGCGTATAAAGAAAGGCGTGTCCGCACGAGATATGAGCTTGTCCATCGGGCAGAGCGCGAATTATATAAACAAAATTGAAGGTAGGAAATCTTACCCATCTATGACGGTGTTTTTCCACATATGCGAATATTTAGGGATTACTCCCAAAACTTTTTTCGATGAAGATGTTCCCAATCCGGCAATTATAAACGAGCTGCAAGACCACTTTAATGGGTTGGATGCTGATTCTCAAAGCCTTTTCTTTGGGCTTGTACGAAAAATGTCTTTGATGTGCAAGACATGCAAGTGAAAAAAATGTTATACTGTGTTGTTACTTTCAGCTCATTGGGTGTTGTGCAAATTGACTGCGCTTACTCATAAAAAAGGTCGAGCGATTTCTGTCGAAAAAGTGTTGACAGTTCAGGAGCCTTCATAGTGCTGAATCGGCAGGCCAATAAGAAGCTCAACCTTGATTGGGTCATGCGGTGTTAGCTCTCTAACCATTTCTGCCTCTCCTACAAGCTCTTTTCCAATGGCGAACAACGTCAAAATAAAGTAATTTTCGTTTTCCGCCTTGTCCATATGCACCGGAAAATTCGTGTCAACTAAGGTGTACACCCTGTCTTGATATTTTAACACGTCGCCGCCTATTGTTGGCAGATATTCGCTTTCAACAAAACCTGCGGGGAACACCAAATGTTCGGTTTTTATTAACCGGTTTCCGTGGTCGATGGAGATAATTAGTTTCATTTCATTTCCTCCTGTATTTTCAGAATGGCTTTGCAGTTTTTGTCTAAAAAACGCAAGCCTTTGAATTGATTGACAGGTTAACGTCGTGTTGCTAAAATTCATTCAATTGCCGTAAATTGCTGTCAAACTTCAAAAACTGAAAATGCAAAAACCGCCTAGATTGCGGGCTTGAGGCAGGTTTTTTAAGAGCGTGACTATCGCCTTGCCAAGGCGAGGGTCGCCAGTTCGAATCTGGTTTCGCGCTTAACCGTAAGCCCGCTTAAACAGCGGGTTTTTTGCTATTTGTGCCAATCCTGTTGAGAGGGAAAATTCTGTACATAATCCTCTCCTAATCCAAAGGCAAACTAACCGTCATTTGCCACTCGCCGCCGAACATAACCGACTGCTCCCTGTAATCCTGCAACCACAGCGAATAGAAATACATCCTCTCATTGCTTATGTCCGTGTCGATATGTTCAAACATTCGGTGGTCGTCACTCCAAACTCCGATTGTCCAAAGCCGTTCACCTCTTTCCCCACGCACAATAGACCTGTAAAGGCTCATTGTGCCGCCCTCAGCCCAAATATCCATGTTTGGCAAACGCCACGCCAAACGGATTCCGCCGGGCGAGGGTTCAACTACATAATGGCTACGGTCGAGATTTTCGCCGAGAAAGATTAAATCGCGCCCCATTTCGCCGATATAATATCGAATTGTTTGAATGGGAAGGTTTTGCGTATCCACGACAATTCTTCGGTTGCCGAAGATTTCCCTGTCGGGTTCGCTCCATGCACCACTCCATTGCCTCCCATGGTCGTCCCACATTATGGGGCGGGTCAAGTCGTAGCGCAGTTCAAAAATTCCCGACTCTAATTCATACATAGAGACAGGTTTGGTTGCAACCCCAAACCCTCCCATCAGCAAATTCAGCGGAGTAACGGGAAGACTGCGAAAAATGCCGCCCATAATCCAAATATCGTCGGCATGAAGATGAATTGTCGGGTGAACGTGAAAATTAACAGGGAGTATGGAGTTTGCGTCAATCACAGGGCTGTAGTGAAATGCCTTGTCAACCCAATTGCCGCTTATGTGTTGCAAAACCGTTATAATTTCGGCATCACATCTTGCGGCGAGACGTTCAAATGTGAGGCCGCGTGAGAGAAATCCCGCGAAAACCCAGCCTACGCCGCGATTCGTATAAATCTGCACGAAACGTCCGCTGTAGTCCAAAATTTCAAATTCGTCGCCGTAATGTACGAAGGTTAAAACGTCGTAATTATCGCCCGGACCGGTACGCACGCGCAAAACATGGGCGTAGTCGATGACCTGCCTCGTACCGACCGAAAACGTGTCACGGCGGATAAACTGCCCCGGCGTAAAGGCAGTCGGCGGCGTGGTTGAAATATCAATACGCTGACGCATATCCTGCTCTACGCGGAAACCCAGCCAATATGATAAATCGTACAGACAAAAATAAAGTCCGTCCACATCTGCGACAGCGGTAAAAGATATTGTTATTGCGGGCGTTTCATCGCCGTCAATCCCAAGTACAATTCGGCGAAACGGATTCCGCCCGAAATCGGGGTGGCTTCCGCCGGGCGCAGGAATAAATCCATAGGACCCGAACAATGCGTTCCGTGGGGAAATCCATTGCAATTCCGTGAAATTTACGGTGTACGGTTCGCCCCACCGAATCCAAAAATCCCATCCGTATGGGGCTTCGATTATGTCAAACTGCGCGGGTGTTCCGTTCAGTATATACGCAACATCGCGCAATGAAACCGAGAATAAATTAACACCGTCACCCGCATATCCCCAAACTTCAAAAGGTAAACCGTCCACGAAAATATAAAACCGTTGCGAATTAAAGCCCGATGTGGCAGAAGCATCTGTCGCAAACATTGACATCATAAAAACCGCCGCTAATATCCACACGCTAACGGATTTTAATGCTTCTTTGCCCATACTGAAACTCCACCCTCGCTGTGAAATACACTGCAACAAATTATATCATGAATTTAATTTTAAATCCGCTATTTGCTATTGCCATTCAGATGTGTTACAGTGAGTAATAATTTTTAGGATAAAGGTGGTGAGAGGTATGGAACAATTCACATTCAAAACAGCAATGACAAAGGGCAACTGCGCCCATTTGGCGGTTTTTAACCGTCAGCTTGCTCATGATTTTTCCACTTTACGGGATGAGTATACCCATTTTTGGAAAAGCGATTGTTTTGAATGCCTGTCACCACATGATATAGCGGCCTAGTTGCCGCTCCTTTATGTATGGTATCCCCTGTGCAAACAAAACAGTATGCACAGGGGATTTTTTATATAGAGGAGCTTTTTTATGATTGATATATCGGTTAATGGGTTAAATAAATATTATGGCTCAAATCATGTGCTTCGTGGTATCACCTTTGAAGTTTATAAGGGTGAAAAGGTTGGACTATTGGGCAAAAATGGTTCAGGTAAAACAACACTCTTTAAAGTTGTTGCCGAGGATGAGCCTTATGACAGTGGTAGCATATCAAAGGCATCGGGCAAAAAAGTAGAGATTCTTGCACAGATGCCGATATTTGGCGAAAACGACACGGTGGACGATGTTCTGCGTTCGTCATTCGCAGATATTGCAGAAATACATGAGTCCATGAAGAAAATCGAGGGCGACGGCAATCCGTCCGTTTTGAAGCGTTATGGCAAGCTGATGGACGAGTATGAGCGGCTTGGCGGGTATGATGTAGAAACAAAAATAGAAAAAATATGTAATGGAATGGGTATTGGCGAAAATATGCGGCATGGGTTGTTTAGCTTACTAAGTGGAGGTGAAAAAACCAGAGTCAACTTGGCGCGCATTCTTCTCCGCGATTGCGATATTCTATTGCTCGACGAGCCGACCAACCACCTTGATTTGGACTCTTTGGAGTGGCTGGAAAATTTTATTAAAAAGTTTTTGGGGACGGTTGTGATTATTTCTCATGACCGAGTTTTCCTTGATAATGTGGTGAGTCGGATTATCGAAATCGAAGATGGCGAAGCTAATTTTTATTCAGGCAATTATACTTTTTATGCAGAAGAAAAAGAGCGACGCTATCAAACCCAAGCAGAGCAGTACAAACAGCAACAGCGTAAAATTGGACAACTGGAAACGGCAATCAAACGGCAACGTGTGTGGGCGGCAATAAATCCATCAAATTCAAGCTTGGCTAAACGCGCTCTGGCTATGGAAAGGCGCATCGAGCAGATGGAAAAGGTGGACAAGCCCACCACATCACGGAAAATGGCAGAGGATTTTAACAGTGGAGGCCATGCGGCAAAAGTGGTTGTGTCGCTTGATTTGGTGCGGAAGTCCTACGGCTCCAATGTGATTATTGATGATGTCAGCCTTAGTATTGACAGGAATGAACGTATTGCCCTAATCGGCGCGAATGGATGTGGCAAAACCACTCTTTTGAAAATGATTATGGGTGAGGAAATGTGTGACAGCGGTACAGTCAAAGTGAGCAGTAATATTAAAATTGCGTACATGCCCCAAATCATTGTGTTTGACGATTCAAATGCAACGGTACTCGATACTCTGCGCAATGCCGCGCCGCTTCCCGAAGAAAAACTGCGAAGCATACTTGCACGCTTTAAATTTAAAGCACCGGATGTAATTAAAAAAGTCGGCAGTCTTTCGGGTGGCGAAAGAAGCCGACTAAAGCTCTGTTTACTCATGCAAAACCAAGCTAATTTTTTGATTCTTGACGAGCCGACAAACCATCTCGATATTGAATCAAGAGAGTGGATTGAGGATGCTATTGAAGATTTTAACGGCACGATGTTGTTTATTTCTCATGACCGATTTTTTCTGAGCAAATTTGCTACAAAAATATGGAGCATGAGTGGAGGCGGGGTCAAATACTGCCACGATGAAGCATGGTAAAGGGGACAAAGTTCTTTCCGTTAAACGGTAGGCCTTTTGCGATTTGTTGCAAAGTGTCTACGGCGAGCCTACCCATGCCATAGAAATCCTGAAAAATCGTAGCGACCGGAGGCGTTGTATATTCCAACGCCTTTAGTCCGTCAAAACCAATCAGCGCGATGTCCTTACCTGCCACCAAACCTTCTTCTTTAATAGCACGCAACGCTCCGAGTGCCATGAGGTCACTGGCTGCGTATATTGCCGTAATATCCTTGTGGATTTGCAATATTTTTTTTGTGTTTGCATAAGCAATATCCTCCACAAAATCACCGGGGATGATATGTATATCATCCAACATGTGACGGCGGGCGGCAGAGATAAAGCCGTTTTCGCGCTGTTTGGTGACTTCGGAGGCGGGGTGGCCGAGTATGTGGCAGATTTTCTTGTGGCCTTTTGACACGAGCAGGTCTACCGCATCCGATGAGGCTTTTTCGTTGTCAGTTGTTACAAAGGCGGTGTGCGCACCTTCGCGCTCCACATCTATGAGGACTGTGGGGATGGTGCTTTCCAACAAGGCTTCAAGATAGGGGTCATCGTCACCTACCCCTTGCACGATGGCACCCATCAATGAATGATGCTTGCAAAACTCAACATAGGTTTGCTTAAACTGCTTAATCTGCGGAGTGGTGAATATAATCAGCTCCTGTCCGATTTCACAGGCGCGAGCATGTGTCCCGCTTAACAGGCGGAACATATGCTCATCGAAAGTGTTGTGCGTGTTTAGGTCTTTTACGATTAGCCCAAGGTAGGGTTTTCGCCCGCGAGAAAGCTCTACGGCAGATTTGTTTGGGATATAGTCCAGTTCCTTTGCCGCAAAAAAAATTCTTTCCTTTGTCACATCGGAGATTTCTGCGTAGTTGTTAAAGGCTTTTGAGACTGCGGAGATACTCACTCCCGCACGCATTGCTACATCTTTTATCGTTGACATGATTTATACTCCTATAAATTACGAATGTTTTCTTCTAAGCCATACAAACGCACCGATTGCAATAAATATAAGGGGCAAGCCACCCATGCTAATCCCGCCGATGATATTAGCCTCGCTTGCTGTTATCAAAAGTGGCATTTGGCCGGGTGGTACACGCCCCGGTATCCAAATGCTCGGTGGCTGGTCTGTCATCCACTGCAATGAGTTAAGCACAAAAAGCCAGTTTGCCTCGCCGATATAGGCATTGTACCATGGGTCGATAAAGTCAAAGCTGTTAGTCACTACCAAATGCGTATAATACGCCGTTCCGTCTAAGAAAATCCTGTCAGTAACCGCAAGGGCAAGCGGAAAAGACCCGCCGATATCCGACGGATGGCGTGCCGCAGTCTCAGCCTCCGAGCCTACCCCGCGTGAAAACGCACTGTCTGTAGTATGCCAAATCGGCTCTATATCCAGAGTCGTGCGACGGACACTGTTAACCCGCATTTCTGTGGCAAGGAAGGGGATGATGTTTGTAAAGCCGCGGAGATTTTCGTTGATTGGATGTGGGGTTAGGTTTGGTACGATATACGGAACGCGCCCGGGAAATATATAATTTCCGTCCACTTCAAATATAAAATTGCCTGTGACATAAAGGCCATATGCATCCAATACGCTTGCGAGATTTGGCGTAGCGTCTTGCACATGGTCAAGCGCGAAAAATGCTCGCCCCTCTTCTTCTAAAAATGTAAGCACCCTTGCTGCTTTTGGCTCTGTCCAGTCACGAGACGGCATGGGAATAAAGAGAATATCCGCATCTTCAGGGATTTCTTGCAATACGAGATTAACCTCTCGCAGTTCAAAATTTTCTGATTCCAAAAAAGAAACAAACTGCGGCGGGAGTGGGAGTTCTCCACTTCCCATTACATAATAAACCACAGTGGCCGCACCCTGTGTCACATGATGGATGGCCCTTGTGATTTCGCGTTCGATATTATAGCTTGTTATACGCATGATTTGTCCCGTGAATGGGTTGATGTCAAAATCAACCATCTCATGAGACTGTACCACGCGAATCGCATCGGCAGATTCTACCACGACGCTATGGCTGGGGATACCGCCTTCTATACCTGCATCCGCCGCAAAACGATGTACCAATGCAGGGTTTAGCATGGGGTCGCGTTGCTCGATGGTGATATAAGAACTCGCCGCATCGTATTCTGTGAGCAAGTGGCTGATAATCCGTGACATTTCTGCAAGCCCGCCGGGCAACTCCTGCCCTACCCCTGCAATAAGTGTAATTGTAATATCCTGCTCCAGCTCATCCAAAAAACCACGGCTCTGCTCCGTAAGCGTAAAAATCCTCTGGGTGGTCAAGTCAAGATTTCTATCAAACTCACCCGCGAGCAAGTTTGCCAACACAAAAATAACAATGGCAAAAAGCACCATTACAGTAGAAAAAGTCCCATATCGAAAGCGTTTGTCAAACATCTAACGCCACCTCCTTTTTTCGATTACATTGACTGTGAGATAAATAAAAAGCGCGGCGAATGAAATATAATAGACGATGTCACTAATCCTCACAGCACCTCTCGCAAAAAAATCAAAGCGATTGAAAATAGAAAACCACAGAAGCACCCGCACGATGATTCCGTCAAATATCAAGTTATTGTACATATAAAGTCCACCCGCAACCGCCAGGCCAATAACACCGACAATCACCGCCGCCCATATTTTGCGAGTGGAGTTATACCAAACTGCAACCACAGCGGCAATCACAAAAATCACAAACATAAACGATGCAAAGGTAGAAACAGGCATACTGACTGCAATCGCATCAATCAAAAACATAACAAAAATCGCACCCATGCTCCCCACAGCCGCGATGATTTGGCTTTCTGTAAGCACAGAAACAAAAACCCCAACCGCAATACATGCCGCACCCAAAAGCACAAACCCGATATAAGTCCCCACAATCTGTGCAACAGGCAACTCACCATAACTAAGCAATAACAGCGGCATTACAATCGTGGCAATCACACCAATCAAAAAAAGAGAAAGCGCGGCAAAAAACTTGCCCAAAACAATCCCCGTGACTGTGAGCGGACTTGTAAAAAGTAGCTGGTCGGTTTTTTGACGTATTTCCTCGGAAAAAAGTCGCATAGTCAGCACAGGCACAAGTATAAAAAAGAACACCGTGACATTGGCCAATACAAAGTGAAAATTCCCATCCAGACTGCGCACATTTAGCAGTGTAAAAAAAATCCCGATAAGCAACAACAAAAACGCTAAAAAAACATAGCCCATCATATTTGTAAAATATGTGCGCATTTCTTTCTTATATATCGCTAACATTTTCTACCTCCGTACCGGTAAGTGAAAGGAAAACCTCTTCGAGTGACATTTCGTTAGATTTCATCATCAGGATAGGCAGACCATGCCTCACACATGCGTGAAAAATCACCTCGCGGATGTCCGCGCCATCCTCACCGTTTAGTATTAATTCTACCGTGCCTTCTTCCCTTGACTCCCCAAAACCCAATGAGTCAATCATCGGCACATCACCAAATGCGGCGGCGGCATCCTCGCGATTGCATTTTAAGCGCACCTGCATTTGCCCTTTTTGTAAGCCCTCCGAAAGCCCTTCCGGTGTACCATGTGCCACGATTTTGCCCTTGTTGATTATCATAACGCGGTCGCATACGGCACTTACTTCTTGCATAATATGGCTGGACAAAATCACGGTATGCCGCTCCCCCAGCCGTTTCACCACATCTCTCATCTCGATAATCTGCTTTGGGTCCAGCCCAATCGTAGGCTCGTCCATGACAATAACCTTTGGCTCACCAATCATAGCCTGCGCCAATCCGACACGCTGCCTATACCCTCGCGACAGGTTTTTTATTAGTCTGCTCTCCATATCCAAAATACTAACCTGCTCCATCACATGCGTGAGCATTTTTTTTCGCTCCTTGCGCACCCGCTTTATATCCGCAACAAAATTAAGGTATTCTCGTACACGCATGTCGCCATATACAGGCGGCGTGTCCGGCAAATACCCTATGTTGGCTTTTGCCATCTCAGGCTCTGCCAATATGTCAATCCCATTAATACTAACCTCCCCCGAGGAAGCCGCTATATATCCTGTCATTATATTCATCGTCGTGGTCTTTCCTGCCCCGTTCGGCCCCAAAAACCCTACGATTTCGCCTGCGTCGATTGTAAAGCTCAAATCATCAATCGCCTTACGCACACCGTATCTTTTTGTCAAATTGCGTACCTCAATCAAAAAAATCACTCCATTCGAATTGAAGAGATTATATCATGCAAGCCAAATACAGCAAACAAAAACCGCTCCGACCCTTTAAACATATGGGTCGGAGCGGTTTTGACCAAAACATCTATTATCCTCTGGCGGGCAACTCGAATGCATCCAACTCCTCCAGCACTATCGTCAAAATAAATCGCTGTGCGTTCCTGTGCGTGTTAATTCCAAAATCAACTCTTTATCCTTAACCTTATAAATCAACAGCCAATCAGGGGTTATGTGTAACTCTCTATGCCCCTTATAATCGCCCTTTAAGGCGTGGTCAAGATATTTCGGCGGTATAGGTTGCTCGGCAGATAAGATGTCAAGCACTTCCTCAAACAGCCGTGTATCGTAACCACGCTTTTTGATTGTCTTGTAATCTCTCTTGAAACGTGCGGAGTATCTAATCGTCAGCATCTAAATCCTCCATCAGTTCCTTTACGCTATGAAATTGCCTGCTCATGTTGCGACCCATGTTTACATCTTGAATCGCCGCAAGGGTTTCTTCATTGGGGATATTTAACCTCATCTCAAAAGGAATCCCTCTCGAACGTACTGTTTGCCGTAAAAACACGGTAAGGGCTGTAGACATATTTAGCCCTAATTCATTAAAAATTTCTTCCGACTGCTTTTTTAAGTCTGCATCAATACGGACGTTTAGATTTGTGGTTGCCATAGTTTCAACTCCTATTCATTAAGGCCTTAGTAATAGTATATCCAATTCGTTGCAAAATGCCAACACGAATTTATACGTTTGCTTTACGTTGTCATTGCGAACAAATGAATCATTGCAATTCACAAGCCCCATTCTCAAACATGAGAATAACCACAATTTCAAGGCAAAATCCCAAGTTTGGCATATACGGGATAGCCTTATTTTTTTCGCTAGGGCGTGTAGCCACTATCAAGAGTTGAGAAAATAAATTATAATGACCATATGGAGATAAATGAAGAACTTATCATTAAACCCCAATTAGAAATTTTTGACTATGAAGAAACCGCCTGCAAACTTTATGAAGTGATAGAAGCTTCATACATCCCGATAACCTTTTCTGTCTCACCAAAGGCAATCTGTTTGCCTTTGTCCATCCATAATACCTTGTTGCACAATTGTTTTATTTGTGAAAGTGAATGGGAAACGAAAATCGTAGTTGCTCCGTTTGCAATGATTTCTTTCATCCTTGCTTCGCTTTTGCGCTTAAATGAGCCGTCACCGACACTTAGCACTTCATCAAGTATTAATATGTCAGGCCGCACTAAGCAAGCAATCGAAAATGCTAATCGCGCACGCATACCCGATGATAGTTGCTTAAAAGGTCTTTCTTGAAAATCTTCCAGCTCTGCAAAACTGATAATATCGGCATAAGTTTCATTCATAAACTCGCGGGTGTAACCCATTAGCGCACCCCGCAAAAATGTGTTCTCGCGTACAGTCATTTCTCCGTCAAAGCCTGTGCCAAGCTCCAACAGTGCGCCTATTGTACCCTTCACTGCTAATGTACCTTTTTTAGGTTGCATGATTCCCGACACTGCTTTAAGCAAAGTAGATTTGCCTGCACCGTTGTTTCCGATAATGCCTAAAAAATCTCCACTTTGCAGCTCAAAGCTAATATCCTCCACTGCCCAAAACTCTTTAGCCTTATATTTCCCTTTCACTTTTTGGATAACATAATCCTTTAGTCCGATATTTTTCAAATCACCGATGAGATAGCTGATACCAACATTGTTTACTCGTACCGTCATCTTAATATCCCCTTACATATAATAAATAAAGCGATAGTTAAACCTTTTATAGAAAAAAGACCCTATGGCCAGAGCAACAAATGCAGAAAGACCACAAGAGAGCCAAATGTACCAAGACGGGATAACCCCATATAAAACAATAAGCCTAAAAAAATGGATGTGCGAAAATATCGGATTAAGTAAAAACAATCGTTGCACAGTTATAGAAAATCCATCAATACTATAAAAAATAGCTGATAGCCACATCACAAGCAATGTGAAAATATCATATAAATATTGCACATCTCTAAAAAACACATACAATGCCGAAAGTATCAACCCGACCCCTATATTAAACACAGTCAATGTAATAATCGGATATAAAAGAAAAATAAATTTCCAATGAAACGGAACGCCATCGACGGCGGCAAAAATAAAAAACATAACAAGCATAAGCCCAAAATTCATGAGTGATGCTACATTCTTTGATAATAAAAATAGATATTTTGGTACTTTTATTTTTGAAATTATGCCTCTATTGCCCAACAGTGATTGCATACCTTGGCTTGTGGATTCTTTAAAAAACGAAAATATTTTTATCCCCGCGAAAACATAAATTACAAAATGAGGCATCTCACGTCCAAAAAAATTAATAAATATTAAAGATATGACTAACAAATGAAGCAATGGCCCGAGCATACTCCAGGCCATCCCCAAAATTGTGCGTTTATATCTCTTTTTAAAATCACGCTTTACAAGCTCTTCGAAGAGAAAATTATATTTTTGCCAACGTGTAACTATTGGTGAGAGCATGAATATTAATCCTCCAAATTCCAAATCCAATATATTGATTTATCAATAAGGCAATCCAGCAAGAATGCAACTCGACCGGGCGTGGAATCATTTTCCGAGATATAAAAACTACCGCATAGCCCATTATCCTCATCATGAGTAATCGCAAAATCAAATTCCGGGTATATGGATTCTATATTTTTAGCAATACGCTTCATTGCTTCTTGCACATTGGCATTAAGACTTATAGATTTATCAAATTCAAGCTTTATGCAAATTCCTTGGTCAGCCAGCAAAACCTTGTACATATAGTAATTGAAGGAAACAGGCGTTGACATACAATTGTTTTGTTCATCAACCTCCCATTTTAATGAAATAGGCATGGTTAGGCTTAGTTGCTTAATCACATCACTAAAGAATGCTGTCGCAGATGCTACTATCATATCCTTATCCCCTTGTTGATAGTTTTTTTGAAAGTGGTATAATGTGGGCGTTAGGAGGTGCCTTAGTTATGGTAAAAACGAAAAATATTAATATTGAGATTGCTCAAGATATATACGAAGATATATTAAACCACTCCCAACTTTTTGGGTTTAGCATATCTGAATTTGCTGTCGATGCACTGCGAGAGCGGTTGGAGTATCTTGAGGACGTTAATGCACTGCGCAACAGAGATAAAAAGGAGCCTCGTGTTTCATGGGAAAAAGTCCAAAAAGATGCAGGACTGTTGCTATGAGATATACACTGGAGTGGGAGCGGAGAGCTGAAAAAGAATTTAGAAAGTTGGACAAATTGACCCAAAGGCAAATCCAAAAATTTCTAAATGAGGTTGCAGAAAGTGATAATCCAAGACAAAATGGATATGGATTAAAATATGAGTTGTCGGGATTTTGGAGATATGATATTGGCTCATATCGCGTTATTTGTGAAATTGAAGACGAAATACTTGTGGTAGTAGCTGTAAGGGTTGGCCACAGAAGAAATGTATATAAATAATTACTAAAGTTGAAAGAATGGAGGCTTGACTATCATATCCTTATCCCCTTTTTTTCTTCTTTGACCTGACAGCAATTGCTTTTTTGTATAAGGAATATTGTAGCTCGGCATTCTGCATCAACAGCAGCTGATTGTTAGATAAGTCGTACATATTAGAAAAAAGCTGTGATTCAATCTCTTTTGCAAAGTTGTCATCCATTGTTTTTTGTACGCATGACAAGGCCTTATCCAGCTTATGTTTTATTAAATTGCTTTCCTGTGGATTACGTGCTGTCTGGAATGGCGTTTTTGCAATTCGCATTAAAACATTTTTTAATTCATCAGAAGAAGTAGGGAGTTTTAGGCATCCAAAATATGCTTTATTTTTGGGATAGCCGTTTTCATCTATGTGAGATACTCTGTACCTCTCGTCCGCCCAACCGTCATACAAGACACTACCACCCCAACGTGTCGGATTAAGTTCTCCGACTGAAGAAATAAGTATTAAAGATTCTCCGTGTAAAAAGGGTAAAACAAACAACAGGTCAAAAAAAGGGAGTGGATGCAGTCTGGCACCATCAATCAAGACCATGTCTATTTTTATTTTAGGATTCACATCATCAATATGGCGCAATTTATGAAAACGAAGTTTTTCGACATCGTCAGCTACATGCATTATCCTATCAAATGAAGTATCTTCTTCGCTAATATTGCATACCCTGTAAAGATTAAAGTCATCCCGCTTACAGCCTTCCCTTAACAGCAAGAGCGAATCCATACCGTTATACCCGCCGACTTCAAGCACATTATTTATTCCATTTTCAAAAACAGAAGCATTAAGTAGTCCCAGCATAAAGCAGACATGGGAGTCTAAACCATCTTGCTCCGGATACAAATCCCTCCCTGTCTTTTCATGCTCGCCGGTTAGAAACAAACCATCAAATCCCTCTGCGGCATCATAAATAAAAGGAAGATATTGCCACGCTGTATCCCGGTTAAACATGACGCTTAACTCACACATGGGGTAAATTTCCGGAGATTCTTCGATTTTTTCATTTACGGCCTTGTAAACCCAGCTACCCTTGTAATAATTGCCCTCTTGCGCTATCTTGATATATTTTTCTCTGTCAGAGGGCAAAAATTTATAATGTAGGCATACCGCACCGAATGGGGTGTTATTGTATTTACGAGGATAAACAACATGAGACGACAGCAAAAAACAATCAGTAAACTTTAATAGAGCAGGCTTATTTGGGCTTGGGGATTGCCCTTTTTCTTCAACTGAAAAAAGCCGATTCCTCAATGTACCATCTTTATTAAATTTTGTACTACCGTCGAGTCGGTCAAAATAGACACAATCCTCTAGGTAATCATTGTCGCTTTTAGTAGCATCCATTAAAATTCCATTTGGATACACATCTATCAACACAGCTCTTAGAAAAGGGAGGTTTTTTTTATCAAGTATGCGGATAAGGTTTTGTATATTAAGAACATTAGATGCCGGGTATTCAAACAACTCGTCAGAATCTACTACGATATACCAGCGGTTAGCACCATAATGCGCCGCTACACGATTAAACCACCCTGTTTTGCGTGCGGAGTTGTACTTAATATTTGCTCTAAAGCATGATGTATCCGTCTGCTCAATTACTTTTTCTACCGTACCATCCACAGAGCCGTTATCTATAAAAGCAAAATGCCTCACGCCCAAGTTGCGATAATGTTTCAAAAAATGGTCTATCCGAGTACAGTTGTCTTTTACAGTTACGAGCAAAATAACATCGTCATCTTTAGGTGGATGTGTAAACGCTTTTAAACACTCTATCGGGTTTGTGTAAAAAGCTTTTATTGCAAGGACAGCTTTTTTGAAATCATTATATTCGTGAGTAGGGTCAAATATTATGTCCTCACATTTTTTCACCCAAAAATCTCTATCTGACATGAGCAATGCATTTAGATTTAATTTGTCTTTTTGTTCATAAGCTCGAATTTTAGACAATGTGCGTTTATTTCTTATCATAACGATAAATTTATTATAAAAAGTCCCATAACTACTTTTTAGAGTACGGTACATATACAAAGCACCGGGTATACGCCTTATCGTTTTTCTTGTCTGCCAATACACGGTTACAGCTCCTCAACGCTACTATCTACAGCAATACGCTGTGTTAGTGATTTTATTTTTTTGTCCAGTTGAGATATTTTTATCGATTGGAAAAATATTTTTAACAAAAGAATGAAGATAAAAATTAGAAACACAAAGTTTACAGGACTGTAAATACCCAGCATACTTGCAAACCAAACCCCTACAGATGGAAAGATAGCCAGAAAAAGTACAAACCAAAAGAAGCATACCCAAAAAACAGTATCTTCTATCTGCATCTGTGATTTACGGATTTTTCTCATCGTATACCATAATGTAAAAAAACTGACGAGCAAAAGCAAAACACGGATGGGAATACTAATCATAAAGCTCATACTCCTTACTTTTTTCTAAACCACTGCACAACAAGAATTGAAATACACATGCGTAACATGTAACGCATCGAGTTTGCAAAATTCAAATAACTCTCTCCTGCTACGCGTTCATGCATAGTTACCGGTACTTCTACCACTTTTGCACCACTTCTCATCAAATACACCAATGTATCAGGCTCCGGTCCGTAGTTCATGCCCCACGCAAATTTTTCTATCATCTTTTTATTAAACAAACGCATACCTGATGTAGGGTCAGTGAGCTTAGTTCCTGTAGTTACTTTAATAAGTAATTGTAATAAACTTGCACCTGCCATACGTAGTGAGAATGGTTTATCCTCTTTTAAAAAACGAGAACCAATTACTATATCTGCATTATGTGCATCCATAGAATCACATAGGACAGAGATATATTTTGCGTTATGCTGTCCGTCCCCATCAAACTGCAAAACGCCATCATATCCTTGTTTTGATGCATACTGCATTCCGGTTTGTATTGCGGCCTCCAAACCAAGGTTTATAGGTAAATCTAAATAGCTAAAACAACCTTGTTTGCAGGTATTAATAGTGCAATCACTGCTGCCATCATTTACGATGATATATCTATGACATGAGGCATATTTATTGATGTTTTTCATTACATTTTCGATATTTTCTGCTTCGTTATATGCAGGAATCACGATAAGTATTTTCATATGTGCTTACCTCCAAGCCAAAAATGCCCATGCCTCACATTTCCCAAATGCAACAAAAATTTGATACACGCAGGAAAGGGTACTTTTGCATCGTCGGTTTACATATTCTTCATCAAATTTCAAGACCTGTTCGTCACTGGCCTTTAAAGTTAAATTTCTCAAGATGCTTTCATCTCCTAAACCCTAAAGCTTGCAATAATAGTGCCTATCACAATTATGCCTACACCAATCCATCGATTAATGGGTACTGTCTCATGCAACAACAACGAAGATAGTAGTACAACCAAGGGGAAGGCAAGAGCTTGGATAGGATATGCCCAACTTAGCGGCACACGCGACAAAATCAGTATCCAAAGCACAAAAGCAACTCCGTATAATAGCAATGTCACGTAAACAAGAGGATGACTGATTATCTTAACTAAATCTGCAAAATGGGTGAAATCAAAATTCTTTGCAGTATGCCTCATGACTAACTGACCCGAGACAAGCATTACGACACTAACCAGACAAAGCACGACATCAAAGGGCTTCATTTTGATACTCCTTACAACGTTCAAGATGTGGATTTTGCGCAAGAATAAATGAATACAAAGAAAAATTTTTGCCGACTCCTAAACGCTTAACCTCTATGCCCTTAAAAAAGTAGCTGATGACTTCTGTTATTTCTGTGATGTTATTTACATGTTCATGCTCCATCAAAACTGAATAATCCAAACCGTGTTTGAGCCTAAACTCCAGACCGGTAGTTAGGCTATACCCTATCTTCCACAGAAATCCGCCCTCATTAGGGACAGAAGTACGCAGCACACCGTCGTCTTTTAATAATAAACCTGCGCGACTAACTACATATGGCAAATCACAAATATGTTCAAATGCTGCACAAGAAGTAATACGGTCATATTTTTTGCCAATAGGAACATCATCAATTAAGTTATAGGTGTTTTTTATCTTGTCTTTATGCTTACTATTGGAGTATAGAGCAGAAAAAGGCTCGACTATATCATACACTGCTCCCGGATTTTCATAATCTAACTGATTAAGTGTTCCTGCACCTATTTCCAGAGTTGATTTGTTTTGCGAAGCGTCCTTTGCTACTTGCAGATGCAACCATGACTCCATACGTTGCGATAATGATGACGCAACTGTCTCCCCGTTTCGATTGCTTTTGTAATGGCTGTCATAAATGTCCGCATATTGAGGTGGAAGTAGCTTTCGTTTTTTTGGAAATTTATCTATTATCGATGGCATTATATGACTCCCTCCTCGATTGTTTTATATACAAAACTACAACAGGAAGAAACATCCCTACAAAAAATATTGGCAACCCATAACGGTATTCCAACCACGCGCTCGTTAAAAATTTTGTTGCCATAAAGGCAAAAACAGGAATGTAAGCAATCAACCATTTATACTCTCGCATTAGGAAAACCCATCCTGCACTTACTAACAATAATGCCATCCAAAAGCCATGCCGCCAAAAGAACGTCATGCCGAAATGTGTCTCTGTTGCTCTGCGCAATTGAGCAAAAATTATTTCGAGATGTTCATTTCTTCCTCTCACAACACCAAAATATTCTGCTGAACCACTATTAAAATGCCTCGGCGCGTGGTTAGTGATATTGTTTTTGGGGTCAACCACCCAATAATGCCTTGTTCTGTGTAGCATAGTACTAAACATATACCACGGATTCCTAACAAATGTATCTGCGTAATTAATTATAAACTCACCTGTGCTTATTTCTCGGAAAACAAATTCACGATTCATCCATTCTCTTCTGCGTGGTGCCATAGCCTCCGGATGAAATGTATCACGCAAATCCTCTATATTTGGTATGGCATTATTTAACATTTCAAGGCTACTTTCAGAAAGAGTGCCACCTCGATAATAAGTTGCCTGCATGTCGTGTAATCCTGCAAAAAACCTTGCAGCATCAATGTTGTAATCCCTAACCGCACCAACAAGTGAATGTATTGGAAAACGAACAAACAAAATAAGAGCAATAACTGCTCCCATGCTAACAAGCATTTTCTTCATTTTGTTTTTATAAAACATAACAAGCAAAACCGGGTATATAACAAAAAATACAACCATGACATTTGACTTTATGAAATACATATAAACAAGGCACAAGCACAACTGAATGCACAGAGATGTCCGCTGCGCATCACCATCTTGCAATATTTTTATTATTACATAAGTAATCCACAAGATGGAAATAGCAACCATAAAATCTGCCATGAGAGTGACCGAAATGAGGCCAATAGGAGGAATCATCGGCAACAAAAATGCTACTGTAACTGCGTATTTAAGTTTGAGCATCAATATTCTGCTATGCATATACATCAAAATGCTCGCTGATAGTGCTGAAAAAGCTAAAATTTGCGCTATTGCGATACCGGCCAATGCCGACTGGGCGTTTGGTGCGAGTCGATAGATTATATGATTCATCAGCGTGTAACCAAAACTAAACCGAGCAAAAAACGTCCGTACAAAACTTGGCGAATCTTGATACAATATGATGGGATTAAATGCGCGTTGCCACAACATCATCAGTGAAAATGTGATAGCAAAAAGCAAAAGCCATTTCTTCCAATATGTTTTTTGGTTTAAAAAATCAGACGCGGGTTTTAGGTTTGATAGACGGTTAAACATATCCAGTGCAGACTGAAAAACATAGTACATCCATACATACCCTATCAAAAAAATAACAACCCTAACAAAAATACTATATGTTAATATTTCCGACTCTATAAACAGGCCAAAGCCAAAAACGGCAAAGGTAAGATAACCATTTGTAAGGACAAATGCGACTATTTCATACCACCTGTCATAACTAAATTTAATTCTTTTTATGTGGAATGCAACACCCAATGAAATAAAAAGGGCAAGAAACACATTCAAAAAATTAATGGGTATAAGTATAAACAACAAAAAAGAAATCCCTGTAAACATTAGCATGTCTTGTACCCCCTCCACCACTCCACAAATTTGCCCAACCCCTCACGAAGATTAGTCGTTGGGGCAAATCCTGTGTCTGAAACCAGGTCATCAATATCTGCAAACGTAGCAGGGACATCTCCCGGTTGCATTGGCATGAAAATTTTTTTCGTTGTTTTACCTACACATTCCTCCATTATGTTTATAAAGTCCATTAGTTTTTCAGGCGTATTATTTCCAATGTTGTATATCTTGTAAGGCACAGCATTCACATCAGCTGTTTTTACAGCGGCAGAAACAGATACTAATGAAATAATACTTGATACTACATCATCTATATATGTGAAATCCCTCATCATCGCACCATTGTTAAAGACTTTGATAGGTTGACCCTTTTCTATAGCATCCAAAAACAGAAATGGAGCCATGTCGGGTCTGCCCCATGGGCCATATACAGTAAAAAATCGCATTCCGGTAGTGGCCAGGTTAAATGTATGGCTGTAGGTATACGCCAACAGTTCATTTGACTTTTTTGTTGCTGCGTACAAACTAACGGGGGTATCCACCCTGTCGTCTACAGAAAATGGCAATTTATCATTTGCTCCATATACAGAACTAGATGATGCATAAAGCAGATGCTTTGTTTTGTTGTGTCGGCAGCATTCCAATATGTTTACAAACCCCACCACATTAGACTTTATATACTCCATAGGGTTTTCTAAGCTGTACCGTACACCTGCCTGAGCGGCTAAATGAATAACTACTGATGGGCTGTACTTGCCAAACACACCATCAAGACTATCTTTATCTGCTAAATCGGCAAGCACAAACTCAAAATTAGTATGTTTTTGCAAGTACTTGAGGCGGGATTCTTTGAAGGAAACTGCGTAGTAATCATTCATGTTGTCAAAACCTACCACATTTGCTCCTGCTTCGAGCAAGCTTTTTGCCACATGGAATCCAATAAACCCAGAAGCACCTGTCACAAGATATGTTATATCAAATCTTACTTTATCCACTGCAATAACCTCTGCTTTCTTGCCATCATATAAATTTTTCTTGCAGGTTTATATGCCCACCAGCCCATACATAAAAGCTGTATGCCTATACGTCGTCTTTTTGGTAAAAGCCTGATTGCGTCCCATGAGCAACATGATAATATCGTTTTGCGAAGGTCGTATAATACCCCACTCCATATATAACCATTACTATCTTTAAGGATTTGATTGATAAGATATAAATTCAAGCCTATGTAAAAACACATGGCGTGGTTTTCAAGTGAAATCTGCTTTTCTTTTACAAAAGAAATAGCCGCCTTGCCTGCACCCAGCACATTTAGCCTCTCCTTGCTAAATGATACCCCGGTTATGCTGTCCGAGCGAAACGTATAACAAAACAATGGTTGCATAGTGCGTATGATTTTTTTTGCATAAAACATTAATCTGTAAGTAGTGTGCTGGTCTCCTGCGGTCAACCCTTTTGGAAAAAAAACGTCGTTATCTAAAAAAAGCGATGTCCTATAAACCTTTGCCCATGTTTCAGGATTTATTTTGCCACCGGAAGTAAATATATCCCCCATTGCTTCGAGTCCGGAGAGTATGATGTCATCCCCTAAAACAGCGTCAAAATCCGGCTCGGCTGTTCGAATATAAGAACACACACCTATATCTGCGTCATATGCGTTAATTTTTTGCATAAGGACTTCCAGCATGTTGGGGAGCATAAAATCATCACTGTCCACAAACGCTATAAACTCACCTTTGGCTTTTTGTAGACCTATGTTTTGCGAGTCTGACTGACCAGTATTTTCTTTGTGAATAGTGACTACGCGATAATCATCTATAGCGTATTTATCACATATTTCACTGCTTCCATCGGTGGAGCCATCATCAATGAGCAAAACTTCTGTATTTCGATATGTTTGGTTAATAATGGAGTCCACACATCGGCAAAGATATTGCTTAGTGTTATATACGGGAACGATTATGCTAATGAGCGGTTTTGCGTCTGCCACGAGATTAATCCCTGTAAAACAAATCTCTTGTGTATATTTTTTCTGCCACATCTTCTATTTCTGAACTAAAGCGATTGGCTACTATGACATCCGAGACACGCTTAAACTCACTCACATCGTTCATCACCTTGGAGTTATAAAACGTTGGTTTTGTTAAAACCGGCTCATATATGACTACCTCTATCCCTTTTGCTTTTATCCGTTTCATCACGCCCTGTATTGCAGACTGCCTAAAATTATCAGAGCCAGTTTTCATTGTTAATCTGTATATGCCTACAACCTTTGGATTTTTTTTAATAATGTTGTCTGCTATATAGTCTTTACGAGTTGTATTTGCACTCACGATTGCGGCTATTATGTTACCTGGGACATCATTATAATTAGCAAGTAATTGTTTGGTGTCTTTTGGTAAGCAGTATCCACCATATCCAAAAGACGGATTGTTATAATGGTCTCCGATACGTGGGTCAAGTCCTACACCTTTTACTATTTGGCTTGTGCTTAGACCGCGGATTTCTGCATAAGTATCCAACTCATTAAAAAATGCAACACGCAAAGCAAGGTATGAATTGGAAAATAGCTTAATAGCTTCTGCCTCTGTCGCACCAGAAATCATCACCGCAACCTCTTTTGATGCCGCACACTCTTTTAGCATTTCTGCAAACTGCTCTGCTGCCGAACGCAATGATTCATCCATACAAGGTATCCCTACTATGATTCTTGATGGATGAAGATTGTCATATAGGGCTTGTCCTTCGCGCAAAAATTCTGGAGAAAACAGGAGTTTTTGTGTGCAGCGGCCGAACATTTTCTCGGTAAAACCAACAGGGATAGTAGACTTTATTACAACTACGGCATTGGGCGCGTATATCTCAGCCTGTTTTATAGTAGACTCCACTATGGATGTATCAAAATTATTGAGAGCAGTATCATAATCAGTGGGTGTTGCCACAATGACAAAATCTGTACCATTTAAAGCTTCTGCAATGTTCGTCGTGGCACTTAGGGCAAGTGTTTTTTCAGCTAAGTACCGTGAAATATAAGAATCCTCAACAGGGGATTTTTTGTTGTTGACACAATCAACTCGGTCTTTTGAAATATCCACAGCAACTACTCTATGCTTTTGTGAAAGTAACACTGCTATAGACATACCAACATACCCAAGCCCAACCACAGCAATCTTCATAACAATACACTCGCTCTCTTTCCGAGATAAATACGAATCCGCTTTGTGATGCTATGTACCGAGTATCGGAGGGTATAGGCTGTTGAAATAAAAACCCCATACCCTACATAACGGTAAGCATTAAAAGTCATTTTTGCAGATTTGACTCGTCGCGATGACTTTGACTCGTCAGACATTCGGTATACAAGCAAGGGTTCGTCCAATCCGCGGGCGCATCCCTTTTCCTTTACAAGCTGTAGCCATACAGCATAATCTTCATGAGTGTCATCCGTAAGTGGAAATGGAATCATTTCTTCTTTCAACACCATCACAGATGAGCATGACATGAGATTTTTTCGGAGAAGGTCTTTGTACCTAAGCTTACTTTCAGCGTTAAGGGTATAGCCTGACATGCCTCCGCATTCCTTCATATACATAGTAGACGTATATGTAATCGGCTCTCCTGTCTCCTCCGCAAAACGCAGTTGTTTTTGCAATTTATCCTCTCGCCACATGTCATCACTATCAAGAAATGCGACCCATTTGCCTCGCGCCTGTGTCATAGCGAAGTTGCGTGTCATTGCAACCCCTGCATTTTGAATGTTTGCGTATACATGTATGCGGGAGTCACCCTCTGCCAAGGCCTCCACTAAACCTAAAGTCCCATCCTCCGAGCAATCATCCACAACAATAAGCTCCCAGTGGATATAGGTTTGTGCCAATACAGACCGTATGCTGGTTTGTATTGTGTTTTCCGCATTATATGCGGCCATTATGACGCTAATGGTTGGGCTATGTATCCTTTCACGCACAAAAGATGACCGTGTCTTATTAATCATCTGCATAAGATAGCCCCATTCATTTTGCTTGTACACGCCTATAAGAAAGTGTACCTTTTTATAAAAGTCAAAAGCGTCCGAATTGTGGTCAGATAGACCATATCACGGACGCTTTTTGTGATTAAAATGCGTGAATCTGTAAGAATATATCAAAATTTCTGCTTGACAGCACAAGTATAAAAAGGTACACCTTTTTATACTTGTGCTTATTTACCCCCGCCCCGAAATTCTCGCAAACGGTTGTAAAATGTGGCTTGTTTAAGCCCTGTTTGTTTCAATGCTTCATCGAAAGAAATTTTTCCGAGTTCCCAAAGATGCACCACTTCGACAAAATTTATTGGAGGCTTTTTTATAGGGCGGCCAAAATGCACACCTCGTGCCTTGGCGGCGGCTATGCCCTCTGCTTGGCGTTGCAAGATATGTTCGCGCTCCAGTTCTGCAACCGCCGCAAAAACCGTTAGCATAAAACGCCCCGATGGGGTCGTGGTGTCTATATGCTCCTTTAGGCTTATAAACTCCACACCCTTTTTTGTTAGCCTTTCCACGAGGTTAAGTAAATCCTTTGTGTTTCTGGCAAAGCGGCTTATGGACTCCACTACAACTATGTCGCCTTTTTGCACCTTACTCATCAGTGTTTGCAGGACAGGTCGTTTTATATCCTTTCCACTTAATTTTTCTACAAAAATCCTTTCCTGCGGGATGCCGCGTTCGCGCATTGCGGCTAACTGGCGATATTCGTGTTGGTCTCTCGATGACACACGACAATACGCATAATTTTTTATAAAATCACCCTTTCGCTTGTTTTGATTGATTTCCTTTCATTTATTTCGCTATATGATATATGTAACCCAACGACATATGTTATGACATTGTCAGAGGCTTTGCCAATAAAAAAAACCATTACCCACGACATAAAGCGTCATAAGTAATGGCGTATAATCCTCATGCTTTAGCGACTCAGCAAACCATGCAAGCAAGCAAATGGGGCGCATTCATCTCCGGGTATAAAATGTCGCAACCTTACTTTTCAAATCAGCTCGTACCGTTACCCCCGGCTTACTTTTACGCATAATCCCCCGTGTACTCTACCAGTACTACATTATCTGCTGTCTGCTTTAGTGGCTCGATAAAGTCGGTGTTGTTGCGTTTTACCTTTACTTCCATGGTAAGCTCGGTATAGCCCGCGCTTACGGTTTTATTTTTCAGCTTGTGGCGAATTTTTTTCATATGTTCGGTCACGCCGCTTTCTGCATCATTTGCGTATCTGACGATGAGCAAAAATGCGCGTTTATCAAACTTCATGATTGTAAATGCGATGTAGATTACAGCAATAAACGCTGTGCCGATTAGCGCGACACTAAACAATCTGGCTCCGGATGTAAGCCCTGCCGCTACGCCCCAAAAAAGAAAGCCGACATCCAGTGGGTCTTTTACTGCGGCGCGGAACCGTACAATAGAAAGCGCACCCACCATACCCAGCGTAAGCACGAGGTTTGTACCGATAGTGATAATGATAAACGCAGTGACCACAGTAATCATTAGGATTAGCAGATTGAAATTTTCGCTATACAGCACCCCTCGGTTAAAAAACCTGTACACAAGAAAAATAATGAATCCGCAAAATGTGGCGACACCCAGCACCGCAAGTAGATTTTCCGGTCGTAGTTCTTCCAATACCATCAACTGTGGGCTAACCAGCAAATTTCTTAAAAAATCAAATCTCCCCATGTGGTAAAACTCCTTTTTCGCGTACAACGCAGTATTTTGACATATCTGTGCGAGCCAGCGGCAAGCCGTTTAGCAAGCGTTTTATAACTTCGGGCAAAAAGCGGCTATACTTTACTTCCAACAGCATTGGACTGTAGGCTTCTTTGCCATAACTCATTTTTAGCGGTTCGTAGTGAAAGGGCAATGTTTCTCCCATTTGGAACGGTGGGCTGTCGAAGGTAAATCGCACATCCCCCGGCTCGTACACATACGCACGCCGTTTGTATGCAAACATGGCGGTAGGTCGTAGCCCCTTTAGCCTGTACACCATTGCGAGTGTTTGCCACAGTGGTGCCTCTTCATTTAAAATAAATTCCAAATTGCCTTGCTTTATCATTTCGTATTGCTCATTGGATATTGTCATGGTATCTTTGTAAGAGAGTAGACCCTCCTTATGCTTTCTTTCCAATCGGATAAAGGATGTGTCTCCGTTGTAGTAGCGCAGTCGATACTTGTTACGCTCCAGTCTCCCCATGTATTTTCCGTAATAACAGCTGTCATATCTGTCATCAAGATATAGATTGTGTACGATGTATGAGCCGCCGTTTTCGTCGGGTTTCATGATGGCCGCGGCGCGTGCGCGCAAGAGTTCTGCCGTGGGTACATCAATAAGATATTTGTTTTCGTATCTAAAGCGCAATTGCACCCACTCATTTCTAAAAATATGTATACATAGGAGGTTTTCCATTGAAAAGAATCCTCGTTTTTATTTTAACCATTGCGGTTTTGCTCGTTTCAGTATTTTTTTTGAGTTCTTATCCCGTGGAGCTGGTGGTACCGCAAGAAATCCAAGAAATTGTATTGACAGACGACGAAAATGAGCCTCTTGCGATATGGTTCTCGGAAGAAGGCCATTTTTTCCCGCAGGGTGTCAGTGTTGAAGTTTTTTCTAACAACCCCAACGCCACGATTCATTATACACTAGACGGTGCGTTTCCGACAACCTCTTCCAATACTTATGTAAATCCTCTCAATTTTTCGCGATTGGGGCGGGATGTTATTGTGTTGCGGGCGATTGCCATATACGAAGAAGAAGTTACTCTGCCGCTTACGCATACATTTTTTCTTACCCCCGATGTGGACGACCGCTTTGATGTTTTGATTTTTTCCGTTTCTACGGATAACGATTATCTATATGGTTTTTATGAAGGGCTACTCGTAGACGGCGTTGTGCGCAGGGATTTTTTGTTGGAAGAGCCACATCCGCATATGAATCCGCTGACACCCGCAAACTGGAATCAACGTGGCCGCGAGTGGGAACGCCTCGTCCACATAGAAGTTTTTAATCCTGACGGAGAGCGTGTGCTTGCACAGGACGCAGGAGCCAGAGTATTTGGCTCGTGGTCGCGTGCCGAGCAGATACGCTCCATGCGTTTTATTGCGCGTCGCGAGTATAGTCCACATGCAGGTCGTTTTCATTACGATTTTTTCCCGGGAGATATTATATTGGATACATTCGGCTTTACCACCCCTGTCATTGCATACAATACGCTAATCCTACGTAACGGTGGCAACGACCGCAATCACGGCATTATGCGAAACGAACTCGGCTCCATACTCGCCCGCCGTGCAGGTTTTATGGATGTGACACCTGCGCGTGGTGCAGTGCTGTTTATGAATGGGAATTATTACGGCTTTATGTGGTTGCAGACTCGCTTTGATGCACATTATTTACAGGAGCTTTACAACACGCCCACGCGAGAGTTTGATGTAATCGGCCGTGGCGAGTGGTGGTTTAGGAACACAACAGAAGAACTCGAAGAAGCATTGTCATACAAAAACAACTTTGCGTGGCGAGACCTTTCTGATGACACGGAGTTTGCGCGGCTAAACGAAATTTTGGATGTGGATAACTTCTTGTGGTACTATGCCTTTCAAATTTTTATAGCAAATGCAGACTGGCCGCATAATAACTTGCGCCGCTGGCGTTATACCGGTGAGCCTTTCCCGGGAATGGCATCCGCTCTGGACGGACGGTGGCGTTACGCCATCTTTGACCTCGACCAGACTTTTGGGCTTTTTGGCCAAAACTATCGCCGCCCTGTTTTCCAAAATGTACTGACACATGACAATGAGCATGGACAGCTAATCCGCAATATCCTCACCCGCCAAGACATGGCAGAACGCTTTACCATGATGATGAACGACATTGCCGCAAATGTAGTCAACTACGAAATCGTCCGCGAAATCGCAGACGGACTGCTGGACGAAGCCTATAACGAAATCAATCACACAATCGAGGCAGAGCTATTGCATCACTGGGTGGGCTGGTACAGCATAGGCAACTACCGCACCAGCACATTGGAGTTTGCAGAGCGCAGACATATTTTTATAAACCAAAGTCTTGCAGAAAAATTCGGCTTCCCTGCGGATAGCGAAATGTTTGAGGTGCGGGTAACAGGCGGCGACGCAATCATAGGGAGTGTACAGGCGGAATCTTCGCGTTATTTTGCACATCTGACCATCCCCGTCACACCTGTATTGCCTCCGCACACCGCATTCTCGCATTGGGTCAAAAATGGCTTTGTCGTTTTGGATGAAGGTTTAAAAGTAACATTTGATGATGCAATAAGTGGTGTCGTGGAACTCACACTCGTGACAATCCCTGACCCGCCGCCCATCAAAATCAGCCATGCCTTTGTCGAAGGGGCGGGCAACGGCCTCACCATATATAATCCCACGGATGCCGTGGTACGTGCGGACGGATTCTTCCTAAGTAATAACACAGAAAACCTGCAAAGATTCCGCCTGCCCACCCTTATGCTAAACCCCGGTGACAGCTTTTACTTTGCGGGGCGTGACAGCCGAGGCGGCGGTGATATTTTCCGCTACCGCCTCAATTTTGACATCCGCGAAAACAGACATGTTTTTCTTTCCGATGAAGAAGGCAATATTGTAGACGGAATATTTGTAGGAAGTGTTGAAAATGATTGATATAGCACTCGTAGGCACAGGCGGCATGATGCCTCTGCCAAATCGTTTCTTGTCATCCATGCTCTGCCGCGTAAACGGCAGTCTTATTTTGTTTGACTGCGGTGAAGGTACACAGGTGAGCTTGCGCCTTTTGGGCTGGGGATTTAAACAAATTGATATTATTTGTTTTACGCATTTCCACGGCGACCATATCTCAGGTCTGCCCGGGCTTTTGCTCACCTTGGCAAACGCCGACCGCACCGAGCCACTCACACTCATAGGCCCCCAGGGTTTGGCTTCTGTGGTTAACAGCCTGTGCGTCATAGCCCGCGACCTACCCTTTCCCCTTGAGTTTATGGAATGGGAAACAAACACCGAACATACCTACAGCCCCACAGCCATGCTAATCATAAAAGCCCTCCCCGTCAGTCACCGCACGCCCTGTTTCGCATACAGCGTAGACTTGCAAAGGCGCGGCAAGTTTGACCCGGAGCGTGCGCGTGAGCTGGAAATACCCATAGCATTTTGGAGCGAGTTGCAAAAAGAAAATGACGCAGAGATTGCATATGAAGGCAGGACATTTACAAGTGACATGGTGATGGGTGCGCCCCGAAAGGGTCTGAAGGTCGTTTTTTGCACAGATACCCGCCCGACTGCGACACTGCCTGCCTTTGCACAGGATGCCGACCTTTTTATATGCGAAGGCCTCTATGGCGATGACGAACTGCAAGAAAAGGCCGCAAAACGCAAACATATGATTTTCCGTGAAGCGGCAGAGCTTGCAAAAAAAGCAAATGTGCGCGAGCTTTGGCTCACGCATTACAGTCCTTCACTACCCGACCCCTACAACTATCTCGAAAACGCAACAAGGATTTTTTCTGCAACAAAAACAGGAAAAGACCGCATGACAAAAACATTAAAATTTGAGGAGAAATCATGATAATACTGGGGATAGAAACAAGCTGTGACGAAACCGCCGCCGCCGTAGTAAAGGACGGCCGCCATGTGATTTCTAATATAATCGCATCACAAGTGGACATACACGCACCTTTCGGGGGTGTCGTGCCGGAAATCGCGGCAAGGAGGCATATCGAGTGCATAAGATACATCGTAGATGAGGCCCTCACCTCTGCGGGGGTAACTTTGCCCGATATAGACGCATATGCCGTAGCAAACGGCCCGGGTCTCGCAGGCGCATTACTCGTGGGACTAAACTATGCAAAAGGTCTGGCATTCGTAAACCAAAAACCCCTCATAGGCGTGAATCACATAGAAGGTCATGTCTGCGCAAATTTTTTGGAAACAGAACTTGAGCCGCCTTTTTTGTCGCTTGTGGTCAGCGGGGGGCATACGTCGCTCATTACGGTAGAAGATTATGAAACATACCGTGTGGTAGGCTCGACTCGCGATGACGCGGCAGGAGAAGCCTTCGACAAGGTAGCGCGAGTGCTTGGACTGCCATATCCCGGAGGGCCGGAGATTGACAAAATATCACGCGGCACAGAGCCTACAATACCATTCCCGCGGGCAAAAATAGCGGGCTTCGATTTTAGCTTCAGCGGGCTAAAAACCGCTGTGATGCAGTATATTAAAAAAGAAGAAAGCCCGGATATTCCGACCATAGCCGCGTCCTTCCAAAAAGCCGTGGTGGATGTACTCACAGACAAGGCAATCGCCGCATGTCAAAGCGAAGGCTTCGTTAAAATAGCACTCGCCGGTGGAGTAGCCTGCAACAACGCACTTAGAGACTCCCTACAATCCGCATGTATACAAAAAAACATAGAACTCTACATGCCAAAGCCGATTTTTTGTACAGATAATGCGGCAATGATAGCGGCTCGCGGATTTTACAGCATAAAAAATGGTAAAAGTGACGGACTAAACCTCAATGCATTCCCGGGGCGCATGGTGTAAATCACCAAACGCCCTGTTTTATTTCCATAATAAACCACACATCATTGTCATTATTCATAGATTTATAAGAGCCGACACGCTTCATATTTGTACATACATACTAAGTTTTAAAATTTATTACTAAAAGGCAATGACAAAAATTAAAAAATATGCAAAAAAACATATGCGAAATACTAAAAAGACTTGATTTTTTTGCATATGGTGTTAAAATTTTTATCTCTAACAAAAATCACATAAGCGAGCAAGGGTGCAACCTTACCCTTCTCCATTCCCTGAGGAGGGTGTCTCATGAATTGGATAAACAACATGAAAATCCGCAGCAAACTGATTTTCGGCTTTGGTCTTGTACTTATTATCACTGCCGTAATCGCTATCTTCAGCATCGTCAACATGTCTACACAGGCATCAAACGTTGAGTTGTTGATAGAGTATCCCACCGCAAGGTACAACAACTTGGCTCTTGCAAACGGTGAGCTTACCGAGGTACGCCGCATCGTTGCGACCATGGCGTTCCGCCTTGGTGACACCGCAGCACTGTCACAGCTTTATGCACAAGCTTCACGGGCTCACAGCTATGCCACACGTTATCTCACAGAAAACATGGAGAGCATACGTAACGACCCCCAAATGTCTGATGAACGCCGTGTTTATATGTTAAGAGACACAGAAAATGCGTTACAACTCTTTTACGCCTATTATGACTATGTATTAGAAAATATGTATATTGCCGCACGCGAAGGTATAGTCGGTGATGCCGCGAGTCGCGAAAGAGCAGACTATTATTTTACAGAGGGCATCAGGCTCTCCGATGCTATGCAAGATGTTTTTGATGACCTCATAGCAGGTACTCTGCAAACAAAAAACCTCCGCGTTTCAGAAATCAACCAAGCCGCTTACAGCACCATCACCATCATGACAATATTGACCGCAGTAGCGATTTTGCTCGGTATTGCTATTTCTCTGTTTATCGCAAGCGTGGTTACAAAACCCGTAAACGAAGTGGTCAACATCTTAGACAATGTTTCTAATGGTAACTTCAATATAAACATGAAATCACAGCTCACCCGCGACGAAATCGGCACGATGACACAATATGTATACAACATGATAAACGTTGTACGCAAAATGGTGGATGACATCTCCAATCTATCCCATGCAATAGTAGACAACGGAGACATAGACTACCGCATAGACGCGACCCACTACCGTGGCGGATACAACGAAATGATGACAGCCCTAAACGACTTTACACAAAGCTATGTAGACGAAACAATGAGCATACTGGATGCGCTTTCTCATGTAAGCCAAGGTGATTTTAGTGCAAACATGAGACAACTGCCGGGCAAAAAAGCAGTGATTAACCAAACAATGGACAGCTTTATCACAAGCCTTAATGACGTAAGTGCAGAAATCAACGCAATGATAAACGCCGCCGCAGTAAAAGGCGAAATGAATTTTGTAATCGACGCAAGCAAATACCAAGGCGACTGGCGGACAATCGTACAAGGCCTCAACGACATAGCAAAAGCGGTAGATGCACCTGTTTCAGAAATCATGAATGTGATGAATCAACTCTCACACGGCGACTTTAGCAACAACGTAAAAGGCAACTACGCCGGTGATTTCCTACAGATGAAAGAGTCTGTAAACTCCACAATATCAAACCTTTCCGGATATATCACAGAAATTTCCGACACACTTACCCGCATAGCAGACGGCGACCTCACCGTATCCATCACTCGCGACTATGTAGGCAGCTTTGTAGCAATCAAAAATTCTCTTAACAATATCTCCAAAACCTTGCATAAAACCATGAGCGAAATCACCTCTGCGTCCGAACAAGTTCTCTCAGGCGCGAAACAAATCTCTGCAAGCTCTATGGACCTCGCGAACGGCGCGTCTACACAGGCAAGCTCCATCGAAGAACTCAACGCCT